>JAOZLL010000070.1 GCA_029934835.1 Flavobacteriaceae bacterium
TTTTTTTGAGATTTAAAGTACAAGAAAAAACTTGCTGCAAAAGCACCAATCACAGATAGGAATATATATAACAAATTTATGTTCAATTAGTTATCTCTTTTTTCAAAATGCTCTTTGTCTTTGTCATTTGTACGTTTGATGATAAAATAGAGTAAAGCTACCGCTAAAAATCCGTAGAAAAGAATGACAAATAGTATGGGGAGAACTTCTTCCATTATTTAAGCTTTACAGCTGTGCCATAAGCTAACATTTCAGCAGCTCCTTGCATAACTTGCGAGGTAGTAAATCGTACGTTAACAACTGCATCAGCTCCTATTCTTTTAGCATCATCTAACATACGAGAAATAGCTTGTTCTCTAGAATCAGCTAAAAGTTTAGTGTATTCTGATATTTCACCACCTACGATATTTTTTAAACCTGCAAAAATATCTCTTCCAATATTTCGAGCTCTAACGGTACTACCACGAACCGTTCCAAGACTTTCTTTAATTTCTTTTCCTACGATTGTATCTGTTGTTGTAAAAATCATATATAATTGTGTATTAAAATTCAATTAATTAGTCATTCTATAAAGATATTTGTTACAGCTTTGGATAATATTTTAAGTGTCTAATAGAGATAAAATACAATTTAAATTTACATTCCGCCATCAACACTAAGAGTTTGCCCAGTTATATAGGATGAATTATCAGAAGCTAAGAAAACACAAGCATTTGCTATATCCTCGGGAGTTCCTCCTCGTTTTAAAGGTATTGTTTTTCGCCATTCATCTACTGTAGCCTGATCTAATTTATCAGTCATTTCTGTTTCAATAAAACCTGGAGCGATTGCATTACATCTTATATTTCTTGAACCTAATTCTTGAGCAACAGATTTTGTAAAGCCTAAAATACCTGCTTTAGAAGCTGCATAATTTGTTTGTCCAGCATTTCCTTTAACACCAACAACCGAACTCATATTAATAATGCTTCCTTTGCGTTGTTTCATCATAGGACGAATAACAGCTTTGGTCATATTAAAAACTGACTTGAGATTTACTGCTATTACAGAATCAAAATCTTCTTCACTAATACGCATCAATAAATTATCTTTTGTGATTCCAGCATTATTTATTAAGATATCTACTCCTCCAAATTCTTTTAAAATTTCAGCAACTAAATCTTGAGCTGCATTATAATCAGCAGCATTTGATTGATATCCTTTTGCCTTGACTCCTAAATTTTCAAGCTCTTTTTCAAGGGATTTAGCGGCTTCGACAGACGAGGAGAAAGTAAAAGCAACATTTGCTCCTTCTTCTGCCATCTTTATTGCAATACCTCTTCCGATTCCTCTTGTTGCTCCTGTAATAATTATTATTTTGTCTTCTAATTGTTTCATGTGTCTAAATTTTAATTTTTTATTGGTGACACATGGTGTTCGCTATTAATCATTCCCTTTGGTGTCAAAATTTGTCGTACTTGTTTCATGTAATCAAGCACATTATATTTAATTATCAAAGATAAAAAAGTTTATATAATACCATAGAAAAACTTTTAGTCTTTGCAAGTATTTTTATTAATAATATATTGATTATATCCTATAATACACTTTAATCAAGGCGATGTAATATCTTTTGTTTAAGGTAGTTGTGGGCAATTATATTTAATTGTTAATAAGTATTAATATCTCTAACATTCCAGTAAAACCCTTTGATACAAGCATATTTAATTTATCAACAATGATTTGTTAATTACTTCTTAAAGACCGCCTCAAAGTATATTAATCTTATAGTACTTTTATATTCTCTTATTTTCTCACTTAATTAAATAGTAACCAACAGGTATAACCAGTAAAACTAAAAAAATTGGAAAATTTAGTCGCAGAAATGGTTCAAAGAACCTACACATATGAAGAAGTTTTAGAGGCATCTTTGCTTTATTTCAAAGGAGATGAGCTTGCCGCTACTACTTGGATAAAAAAATATGCTGTACGTACAAATAAGGGAGCTTATCTTGAAGTTTCACCTGAAGATATGCATAATCGTATGGCAAAACAATTTGCTAGAATTGAAAATAAATACAATGCAGATAACGAAGGCAAATCTTTTGAAAATTTATCAAAATATGGTGCTAAAAGAAAAGCGTTAACTAGTAATAGTATTTATCAATTATTCAAAGATTTTAAATATGTAATTCCACAAGGAAGTGTAATGTATGGATTAGGGAATAAAGAAGTAATTGCTTCTTTATCTAACTGCATTGTAATACCAGCTGTGGAGGATTCTTATGGTGGAATTTTTCATGCAGATCAACAAATGGCACAACTCTTTAAAAGACGTTGTGGTGTTGGTACTGACTTATCAAACTTACGCCCTAGAGATGCCATGGTTTCAAATGCCGCAGGTTCCACAACTGGAGCTGTCTCATTTATGGATCGTTTTTCCGGAACAACTCGTGAAGTAGCACAAAATGGTCGTCGTGGTGCATTAATGTTAACCATGGATATTGCGCATCCTGATATTGAGGAATTCATTACTATAAAACAAGATCTAACTAAAATAACAGGAGCCAATATTTCAGTCAGGTTATCTGATGAATTTATGAATGCGGTTGTTGCGGATGAAAATTACACCTTACGTTGGCCTATTGATAGTCCAAACCCTGAGATTACAAAAGAGGTTCGTGCAAAAGATTTATGGGATGTCATTATCAAAAGTGCTCATAATACAGCAGAGCCTGGATTAATATTCTGGGATAAACAACATGACTATTCTACTTCTTCCTTATATCCTGGTTTTAAAAACGTTTCAACAAATCCGTGTTCTGAGATTGCTATGCAAGGTGGTGATAGTTGTCGTTTAATTGCTGTTAATCTATATAGTTTTATAGATAAACCTTTTACACCTAAAGCTAAATTTAATTATAAAAAATTCTATGAAGTTGTATATGAAACACAACGTTTAATGGATGATTTAGTAGATTTAGAGTTAGAATCAATTGATCGAATTTTAGCAAAGATTGATGCCGATCCTGAACCCGATAATATTAAGCAAACTGAACGTGACACTTGGGAACTTTTAAGAGATACAGGTATTAAAGGTCGTAGAACTGGACTTGGATTTACTGCTATGGGTGATGCCGTTGCTGCTATGGGTTTTAAATATGACACAGATGAAGCTTTAACCTTTGTTGACGAAGTCATGAAAACAAAATTACGAGGTGAATTTGATTCTAGTATAGATATGTCAATAACCCGTGGTCAGTTTGAAATATTCAATCGTAATATTGAAGATAAATCAGATTTTGTAAAAATGTTACATACTGATTTTCCTGATCTTTATGAAAGAATGATGAATAATGGTCGTAGAAATATATCAATCAGTACGGTTGCTCCTACTGGTACATTAAGTATGTTGGCTCAGGTTTCATCAGGAATTGAACCTGTCTTTCTATTATCGTATAAGAGAAGACGTAAAGTAAACCCTAATGATGAAAACGTTCGTGTTGATTTTACTGATGATATGGGTGATGCTTTTGAAGAATTTACTATTTTTCATTCCAAACTTAAAAATTGGATGAAAATAACTGGAAATACCGATATCACACAGAGTCCTTATCATGGTGCAACAGCTCCAGAAATTGACTGGAACAAACGTGTTGAACTACAATCTTTAGTTCAAAAATATACGACACATTCTATTAGTTCAACTATTAATCTAAAATCAGATGTTCCTGTTGAATTGGTTAGTGATATTTATATAGATTCCTGGAAACAAGGTCTAAAAGGTATTACGGTTTACCGAGATGGTTCACGAAGTGGTATTTTGGTAGCGGCTGATGAGAAAAAAAATGATGGAACACAAGATAATACAGAAACATTCAGAGGAAAACGTCCAGAACGTTTAGAAGCTGAAATAGTACGTTTCTTTAATGCTACAGAAAAATGGCTTGCTGTTATTGGTATGATGGATGGTAAACCTTATGAAATTTTCACAGGTAAGATGAAAGATGCTTTTGATTTACCTGATTGGGTTCAAAAAGGTTGGGTTATTAAATGTCGTGATAATGATGGTGTATCTCGTTATGATTTCCAATATAAAGACAAAGATAATTACCGTGTAACTATCGAAGGACTATCTCGTTCGTTTGATAAAGAATTTTGGAATTATGCTAAATTGATTTCGGGTGTATTACGCCACGGAATGCCATTACAATATGTGGTAGATTTGGTAAATAACCTAAATTTATTTGACGAAAATATCAATACATGGAAAAATGGCGTAGCACGAACTTTAAAACGTTTTATTCCAGATGGAACAGATGCCGTTGATAAAAAATGTCCAGAATGTGGCGATCCTGATGGATTGATTTATATGGAAGGTTGTTTAACCTGTAAGAGTTGTGGACACTCCAAATGTGGTTAAAAAGTAACTTTTAATAAATACAAAATGCTTATGGATTGTCATTCATAAGCATTTTGTATTTACACTTACTATCAAATTGAATTAGAATGAATAAAAAAGAACGTGTTCAGTACCTTATCGTTAAATTAGAAGAATTGTATCCAGAAGTTCCTATTCCATTACAGCACAAAGATGCTTACACGCTACTTATTGCTGTTTTATTATCTGCTCAAAGTCAAGATGCACGTGTAAATACCATTACGCCTATTTTATTTGCTAAAGCTGATAATCCGTATGATATGATTAAACTATCTGTTAAACAAATAAGAGAAATTATAAAACCTGTTGGTCTTTCACCAATGAAATCAAAAGGAATTTATGGTCTGTCGAAAATTCTTATTGATAAATATAATGGACAAGTGCCAGCCGATTTTGAAGCACTTGAATCTTTACCTTCGGTTGGGCATAAAACAGCAAGTGTGGTAATGAGTCAAGCTTTTGGCGTTCCCGCTTTTCCTGTTGATACGCATATTCATCGCTTAATGTATCGATGGAATTTAAGTTATGGTAAGAATGTTACTCAAACAGAAAAGGATGCTAAAAGATTGTTTGACAAAGAATTATGGAATAAGCTTCACCTTCAAATTATTTTTTATGGGCGTGAACATTCTCCAGCACGAGGTTGGGATAAAGAAAGTGATATTATCTATCAAACTATCGGAAGAAAAAAGCTTTAAAGTAATTTTTAATCAAAAAAAAGACCGCAAAAAAGCGGTCTTTTAAATTCGCCATCAATTCAAATATAGTTCAATGAAATAGTTGGTTCTTGTTTTAACTACTTTAAACGATTTAGAGTAGTTTAGTAAGAATTGAATGGTTTCTTTCTTAGGTTGCACTCGTTTAGGAAATGCACTTTCAGTGTAAAGTTTCATCATATACTTGTACTTATTTAACTATACAACGAAACCTTTTATTCAATATTGTATTAAGATTGTAAAACTATATTGTGTTTTTCTATTAATTTACGCATATTAATCAAAGCATACCGCATTCTACCAAGAGCAGTATTTATACTAACGTTGGTGATTTCAGCAATTTCTTTAAAGCTCATATCACGATACATTCTCATTACCAAAACCTCTTTTTGATCATTAGGGAGTTCTTCAATTAGCTTGCGAACATCGTTTAAGACCTGTTCTTTAACTATCTGATTTTCTACGTTTAATGATTCATCTTTTAGTACTGAAAAAATATCAAAATCATCTGTATTATTAAATTTAGCAATTTTATTTGATTTTCTAAAATGATCAATTACTAAGTTATGCGCTATACGTAAAACCCAAGGTAAAAACTTGCCTTCTTCTCTATAATTTCCTTTTTTAAGTGTATTGATTACTTTAATAAAAGTATCTTGGAAAACATCTTCAGTAACATCTTTGTCCAAAACTTTGGAATAGATAAAACTAAAAATACGATTTTTATGTCTAAGGATTAGAACTTCTAAAGAATTTTCTTTACCATTGATATATTCAGACACTAATACGGAATCAGTAATTTTTGGGGTATACATAATTTACTTATTTATAAAAGCAGGTGCTTTTTTGTTTTAATAAAATGTTTAAAAGTAAATGTATGCTATAGGAGTGTTTTTATATATTAAATACAAATATGCAAGAGATTTTTGGATTATGCAAGTATTTCATAAAAAAAGCGCCTTAAATTTCTTAAGGCGCTTTACTATTTGATATAAAATTATAGTTAAGAATTGTCAGGATCTAGGTAGTCAGGAATAGTATCACCGTCGGTATCAAGTGCATCTTCTGGATTTCCATCGCCATTAGGATCTGGGTTCTCATCTTTTGTTAGTGTTCCATCTCCATCATCATCATTATCTAAAAAATTAGGAGAACCATCTTCATCGGTGTCATCATTTCTAAAATCATCATCTCCATCAATATTTTCAAACATCGACAGTATAGTATCTTCATCATGATCTTTTCGGAAAATTCTGTTCAACTCAATATAAAAAATTAAAGGAGAGTTTCCTGGTATAGTAATATGTACACCATCACTTTTTGTATTGTTAGCATATCCTAAACCTGAGGGCATAAATATAATACCTTTACCCATTTCTGAATATTCAAATGTTTCATCAGGAAGCTGTACGTAATTTCCAGATTTAAAAAAGGGCACACCATAAGTCCAGCCTTTGATAACACCACCATTAAGATCAGCCCAAAATCCAAAATTGTTATGATCAAATTCAGTGAGTTCTAATTGTTCGGTATCTGTACTATATCCTAAATATTCTCCTTTATAGGATACGTTTGCTAAATCTACTTGTGTCGGGGATTCATTAATACCTTCTTCTGTAAGAATATAGTACAATTTAAAATCTATTTCTGTACCATCTACTATTTCCAAACTAATTTCCTTAATACTAACTTGTGAATATACAGGAGTTTCGTTGTTTGTTATTTCTTGTAAGATATCATTTGCATCTAAGAAATGAGATTGCATATACTTAACCAAAGAATCATTATCCATTTCTGCTTGCTTTACATGATCAAATAAGTCAAGTGAATCATCGTCATCACAACTAGAGGCATATATAAAAAGAATGGCTATTATTAAAAGAAATTTATATTTCATATTTTTAGTTTCTCGCAAAGCAATGAGTTGAGCGAAGTCGAAACTACGCAAAGACGCTAAGCTGGTTTTTTTATAAAAAATTACATTATTATTTTAATGCGTGCAAGATACAATTTTTCCTATTTTTGTAACTTACTTTAACGCTTAATTAACACATAGAGATGCGCATCGACAAATACCTTTGGACAATTCGGTATTTCAAAACTAGAAATATAGCTACAGACGCCTGTAAGAAAGGACATGTAAGCATAAATACTAATAAAGTAAAACCATCTAAGGAAATATTTATTGGTGATGCTATTCAAGTACGTAGAAATCAAATAAACTATCAATTTGAAGTAGTTGATATCCCTAAAAACCGTGTAGGTGCTAAACTTGTTGATTTATACAGAAAAGACACGACACCAAAAGAAGCTTTTGAGACAAACGAGTTATTACAGCTTGCTAAATCCTATTATCGCAAAAAAGGAATTGGTAGACCTACAAAAAAAGACAGAAGAGATATTGAAGATTATTTAGAGGACTAAAGATATGTATTACGATAAAAAATATTGGGATAAAGAATATGAAAAAAATCGTACGGGTTGGGATATTGGTTATATAACGACTCCTTTAAAAGAATATGTAGATCAATTGACGGATAAATCCATAAAAATATTAATCCCAGGAGCAGGCAATGCTTATGAAGCAGAATATCTATATGAAAATGGATTTATTAATGTATTTATACTTGAGTTTTCTGAGGAGCCAATTCAAAATCTATTGAAACGATATCCTAAATTCCCCAAATCAAATATATTAAAAGAGGATTTCTTTATACATAATGGACAGTATGATTTAATCATTGAACATACTTTTTTTAGTTCAATAACACGTGTAACAAGAAAAAAATACGTAGAAAAAACATATGAATTGTTAAGAGAGAAAGGTAAACTAGTTGGACTCTTATTCGCAATTGAATTTGGCAATTCATTTCCTCCTTATGGTGGTTGTGAAACTGATTATAGAAAACTATTTCAATCAAAATTTCACATTAAAATATTAGAAATTGCTCATAATTCAATTAAGCCAAGGGCAAACAACGAATACTTTATTGTTTTTGGTAAAAAATAATGATTGCGTTAAAACAATAATTTTAAATGATACGCTTAATTCAAAGACTGTATTCTAGGTAATAGTTAAAATACTTCTTAAGCTTATTAAATGAGCAGTATTGGGTTATAGAAACTATAAAAAGGGATGTAGAAAATTCTATATTTTACAGCTAATTAACAAGGCTTAATCCCAATATATTCACGAGGGAAATCACTATTTTTTGGCTAGTTTATTTTGAATAGTCTCCACAATTCTATCTATTGAATCGTAGTCAACTTCTATTGAAATAGATGCTTTTTCATAAAAAGGATGTCTTTCAAATAAATGCATAGCAATATATTCTTGTAAAAAGTCATCTGAAATGTGAGTTAATAAAGGTCTCTCAACTTCTTTTGGTGCCAAACGTTCCGCTAAAGTTTGAATACTTGCTTGTAGATAAATACTAAAACTATTTTTATTAATTAAGGCCATGACACCAGTAAGACAAGGTGTACCACCACCAACAGATAAAACAAAAGATTCATTTTTATCTAATAATTCTTTTAGATACCTAATTTCCAAATTTCTAAAATAAAGTTCTCCTTTTTGTTCAAAAAGCTCAGGAATTGATAGCTGTTCTTTATTAGAAATATAAATATCTAAATCAATAAATGGATATTCTATCGCTTTAGCTAGTTGTTTCCCAATGGTCGTTTTACCACTTGCCATATAACCTATTATCACTATTTTATCAGGTAATTTCATATGTTTAGAATTTTATCGCTAAGGCGCAAAGTCGCCAAGCTGTAGTTAATCATTTCTTTGTATGTTAATCCCATTTTTGTAACGGAATCACATGTTCGTTTTATGCTTCTAATTTAGACTACAAATATGAATAAAATTATGTAATTTTGCCAATCCTAATAAAGCGCACATGGTGGAATTGGTAGACACGCAAGCTTGAGGGGTTTGTGTCCTTATGGACGTGCAGGTTCAAGTCCTGTTGTGCGCACTTTAAATTAGAAAAAAGAGACAAGAGAAAAGAGTCAAGACTCCTTCTAATAAACATTAAGTAATTAATCTTAATTCTTTTGAATCTTATTTTTTTGTGAATAAAACAATAATATTATGTTTAATAATTTAAGCGAAAAGTTAGATAAAGCACTTCATGTACTAAAAGGTCATGGTAAAATTACCGAAGTAAATGTTGCTGAAACTTTAAAAGAAGTCCGTAGAGCACTTTTAGATGCCGATGTCAATTTTAAAATTGCAAAAGAATTCACCAATAAAGTGAAAGAAAAGGCAATGGGAGCTAATGTATTAACGAGCTTAAACCCAGGTCAGTTATTAGTTAAAATCGTAAAAGATGAGCTAACTGCTTTAATGGGTGGCGAAACGGCAGGTGTGAATCTATCTGGAACGCCAACCGTTATTCTAATGTCAGGTTTACAAGGTTCAGGTAAAACTACATTTGCTGGAAAATTAGCCAATTATCTTAAAAATAAAAAGAGTAAACAACCTCTTTTGGTTGCCTGTGATGTGTATCGTCCTGCAGCAATCAATCAACTGCATGTAGTTGGGGAACAAATAGGAGTTGAAGTTTATAGTGAACCTGAAAATAAAAATCCAGTAGAAATTGCTAAAAATGCGATCAAACATGCTAAAGCTACTGGTAAAAATACTGTTATTATAGATACAGCAGGTCGTTTAGCTATTGATGAAGTAATGATGACTGAGATTGCTAACATACATAAGGCAGTTCAACCACACGAAACTTTGTTTGTGGTAGATTCTATGACGGGTCAAGATGCCGTTAATACGGCAAAGGCCTTTAATGATATTCTTAATTTTGAAGGAGTTGTTTTAACCAAATTAGATGGTGATACACGAGGTGGAGCGGCATTAACCATTAAATCGGTTGTTAATAAGCCTATAAAATTCATTGGTACTGGTGAAAAAATGGAAGCTATAGATGTTTTCCATCCTGATAGAATGGCTGATCGTATTTTAGGAATGGGTGACGTCATTTCATTAGTAGAACGCGCTCAAGAACAATATGATGAAGAAGAAGCTAGAAAAATATCAAAGAAAATAGCCAAAAATCAATTTGGGTTTGATGATTTTTTAAAACAAATCAAGCAAATCAAAAAGATGGGTAATATGAAAGATTTGGTAGGAATGATTCCTGGTGCTGGTAAAATGATGAAAGATGTAGATATTGATGATGATGCTTTTAAAGGTATTGAGGCAATAATCCATTCTATGACTCCA
>JAOZLL010000071.1 GCA_029934835.1 Flavobacteriaceae bacterium
TTAAAAGTAATAGCAGCATTTTTAAACTGTCCTTTATCCATTTGTCCTTGAACAATCTTATCTATTAAATCATCTATGGCAATGGCAGTAGGTTCTTTTAGACTTTTTGAGGCCGCTTCTGCAGCATCACAAATCATTAAGATAGCTGTTTCTTTTGAAAATGGTATAGGTCCAGGATACCTAAAATTTGCAGGATTAATAGCTTCAGGATTTATTTCTTCCTCCTTTTTATAGAAGTAATACACCAAACTTGTTCCATGGTGCGTTCGAATAAAATCGATTAAACGATCTGGTAATTTATGCTTTTTTGCAAGTTCAATTCCCTTAATAATATGATCAATGATAATACTTGCACTATCCTCAGGAGATAACTCATTATGTGGGTTTACGCTTGTTGATTGATTCTCTGTGAAATACATGGGATTTAACATTTTACCAATATCATGATATAATGCCCCAGTACGCACTAATAGTGCATTAGCATTAATTTCTTTAGCTGCAGCTTCCGCCAAATTAGCTACTTGCATAGAATGTTGAAATGTTCCTGGTGCTTTTTCGTTTAGTTCACGTAATAATTTATTATTACTATCAGAAAATTCTCGCAAAGATTCATCAGAAACTAAACCAAATATTTTTTCATAAGTAAAAATAATCGGAATGACCAAAGAAGCGGTTATCATTCCATTTAAAGTAAACAAACCAATATTTAACCAATTAATACTCGAAGCATTTCCTTCTTGGGTAATCGAAAAAGCAAAGTAAGACAAAAGATAAATCCCCGTAATTTGAGCTACCGAAAAAAACAGATTGGCTCTTTTGTTAAGTTCAGAAACCGTTAGTATGGTAACAATTCCCGCAATAATCTGAATAAAAATAAATTCAAAACTATTTGGAACTATAAAACCAACTAACAAAATGGTTAAAACATGTGTAAATAATCCTAAACGTGCATCAAAAAAAGCTTTAATAATCAGTGGTAAGATTACAAAAGGTATTACATATAGATAGTTGACATTATACTGTATCAATACTGTTGTGATTAGTACAGCTAATACAATATTAACAAGTAAAAAAGTAACTTTACTATTATTTTCATAGACCTCAGGACGGTATTTTTTGATGAATAATAACAACATAATTAGTACCAGTCCAATTAAAAAAGTATAGGCTGCCACCAACCATATATAGTTAGATTTTGACCAAGTTTTAGATTTATAAGTAGTAGCAATTGATTCTAGTTGCTTGAATTTATCCCCTTCAACAATCTCTCCTTTTGAGATAATACTAGTATGCTCAGGAATAAAGCCCTTAGTTGGTAAAATAGAATTTATCTTTTCTCCTAGTGCATTATCTGTAAAATCCTTATCATAAGTAACGTTATAACTAAGCATGTCGTTAAGTAACTGAATGGTCTTAGATGTATTGGTAGAAACGGGTTGTGTTTCAAAATGGGCCATAATTGCACTTTCCTTTTCAACTAAAGTTAACAAAGTACTATATGGAATCTGCCTAACAACATTTCCTTCTTTTATAGAAATTATTTTTTCTGCTTCCTTAATTAAATAGGCATCGTCAGAAGCAACAAAGCCGCTTTGGTAAGTTTGTTTAATAAATGAATTTGCAGTGAGTAGCAGATCATGTTTTTCTTGTGCTAGAATTTCAGTATTCTCAAAAATATTAAAGAATTTTCCTTCGAAATCCTTGGTAACACGATCCGAAACCGAACCATTATAAGTAAAAAACAACATTTGATTATCAATAATATGCTGTTTTTCAGAGTCTAATTCTTCTGCTGTCTTTTGAATAGCAAAATCAAAAGGAGCTGAAAAATCATCATATTGCCAAATTTTACCTTTTTGATACTGATATTTAAATTGTCCTCCTTTAGGAAATAAATAAACAATAGCTGTAACAGACAATACAAATAATACTATCTTATAAATCAACGAATGATTTTCAAAAAGGCTATTTAATAGTGATTTCAAATTCTTATTCTTATTTTATTCAAACTTAATACTTTAGATCAATAGGATCTGTAAAAATAAACTCTTGCAAAATTACAATTTTTATTGGGCTTAAAAGAACCTTGTATTCTTTAAAGTTATAAAGCTGCGATAATCTAAGAGCTAATAAAAAAAACATAGGTATATTTAACATCTGTTTTTCTGTTTATTTGTTAAGGTATTGTTTCCAAGACATCCGTAGTATCCATAGTATCCACAGCATCCACAGTATCCACAGCATCCACAGTATCCACAGCATCCACAGGATCCATAGCATCCAAAAAAACAAGCCTTTTACTCTATTCACATACTGTTAATAAAATCATAACATAAAACTTCTATATAATTAGCAATAGATAGCTTGTTTTATTATCTTTGCCTCAAATTATTAAGGAATTTTAACAAGCATACTTGTAATATCTATAATAATTCAATGAAATAGTGTATTTTTGTAAAACTAAATTTTTAAACGAAAATTAAACCAAATGAGAAATTTTAAAAACGTTTTAGCTGTAGCTTTATTCCTTATGGGAACTACGCTATTCGCTCAAACCAAATTGACAGGTAAAGTTGTAGATGAGTACAACCAAGCATTACCAGGTGCAGATGTAATTATCAAAGGAACTACGCAAGGTACTTCTACTGATTTTGACGGAAACTTTAGCTTAGAAACTAGCGATTCAGCTGGAACTCTTAATGTAAGCTTTATGGGTTATATTTCTAAAAGCTTTGCTTTTAATGGTTCACAAAACTTTGGAACTGTAAAATTAGCTCCTTCTGCAGAATCTTTATCTGAGGTCATAATTGTTGGTGTTGCCGATATTGCCAAAGACAGAGAAACACCTGTTGCATCATCTACTATCAAGGCCACTGAAATTATTGAAAAATTAGGAGCGCAAGAATTTCCTGAAATTTTAAAAACAACTCCATCTGTATACGCTACAAAATCTGGTGGTGGATATGGAGATGCACGTATCAATATTCGTGGTTTCTCTCAAAGGAATATTGCGGTTATGATAAATGGGATGCCAGTTAATGACATGGAAAACTCTAAAGTTTATTGGAGTAACTGGTCTGGTTTATCTGATGTAACGACTGCAATGCAAGTACAACGTGGTTTGGGTTCTTCTAAATTAGCAATTTCTTCAGTTGGTGGTACAATAAATGTATTAACAAAAACTTCGGATGCTAGAGAAGGTGGTAAATTCTCAGCTACTTATGGAAATGATAATTTCTTAAAAGTAATGGGGTCTTATTCAACGGGTAAATTAGATAGCGGCTTTTCTGCATCTGTTTTATTAAGTCAATTTCAAGGTGATGGCTATGTTGATGCAACAAGCTTCAAAGGTAACACCTATTTTATTGGGTTTGGCTATGAAGTAAATGACAAGCATTCTGTAATGTTTACAGCTACGGGAGCTCCTCAGTGGCATAATCAACGTTACTATACAATAGCATTGAGTGATTATATTGCTCAAGGAAATAATGGAGATCCAAATATTAAATATAATAACCTATGGGGTTACTTGGACGGTGAAGAATTTAATTTTAGACAGAATTACTATCATAAACCAGTAGCTTCTTTAAACTGGGAATGGAATATGAATGATGCTTCTAGTTTAGCTACGGTTGTTTACGCCTCTTGGGGTCGTGGTGGTGGAACTGGAGATGCAGGTAAAATTAATGGTGGAAAATATTATTATTCACAATTTAAAGATGACGATGGTTTAATACGTTTTGATGATATCGTAGCATGGAATTCAGGTGTAGATGTTCCAGATTTTGGACCACAGAGAGTCCCAAATGATGATGGTGATTACATTAATGATCCATATAATGGTTTTACTAGAAGATCTAGTGTTAATTCACATAACTGGTATGGAATTGTTTCAAATTTCCACCATGATGTCAATGATAAATTTGGTTTTGATGTAGGTATTGATGCTCGTACTTATAAAGGACAACATTATCGTGTTGTAAATGATGTATTAGGAGCAGATGCTTTTCATGATTACAGCTGGCAACTTAATAACCCAAACCCTTTAATTACAGAATATGTTGAAGCACAACCTGACTGGAATCCATTTATTGATATAACTGATCAACAAAAGTGGAATTATCATAACGATGGTAAAGTTAATTGGCTAGGTGCTTTTGGTCAGATAGAATATAAAACTGATATGCTTTCTTCTTTCTTACAATTTGGAGCATCTCGTAAAGGATATCAAAGAATTGATTATTTCAATTACCTTGATGAAGATCCTGAGCAAACTTCTCCTTGGATTAATAAAATTGGAGGAAATGTAAAAGCTGGTGTGAATCTTAACTTGAGTGAAAATCACAATGTGTTTGTTAATACTGGTTATTATTCAAAACAACCTGAATTTGGGGCTAACTTCTTAAATTATAGAAATGATATCAATGAAGGCTTAACCAATGAGCAAATTTTAGGTTTCGAACTAGGATATGGTTATAGATCAGAAAGAGCTTCATTTAACTTGAATCTTTATAGAACTTCATGGGAAGATCGTTATTTACGTATTAGAACATACATAGGTCCAGAAAGATATGACGTTAATATGCACGGTGTTTCTGAAATTCACACTGGTATTGAAGCAGATTTGCGTTATAAAGCTCTAGAAAATCTTACTTTCAAGGCCATGATGTCTTTAGGAAATTGGGAATATAATGGTGATGCAACAGGTGATATTTATGATGATAATCAGATTTTTATTGATAATGTTTCACTTCAATTAGATGGTGTAAAAGTGGGAGATGCTGCACAATTTACATCAAGATTAGGTTTAGATTGGAAGGTCTTTAAAAACTTCACGTTTGATGTTGATCAATTCTTTGTAGATAAACTATATGCACAATTGGATGCAAATAGCGCAGAAGAATCCTTACGATTACCTGCTTATTCTTTAACCAATATGGGTATGGCATACAAATTTAACTTCGGTGAAAAAATGGGCTTAAAATTACGTGTTAATGTAAACAATGTAGCCGATGAGATATATATATCTGAAGCCTCTTCAAATATTATTGCTCAACCGGGAGATGAAACATGGAATGGTATAAATACAGCTAACCAAGTTTGGTTTGGTCATGGTAGATCATGGAACGTTTCAGCTCTTTTCAATTTCTAAAAAAGATATTTACAGAAAACCTCCACAATTGTGGAGGTTTTTTTTTGCTAAAGAATTAAATAAAAGGTATACATTTGCTGCCTAAACTAACAAACTACTATGATACTTCAAATACATTCTTATTGGGCTTATCTTACCCTATTTATATTGCTGATAGCTATTGTAAGTTCATTACTTAATTTCTTTAGTAAAAACAACTATTATGATAAAGATTTACGCATTGCTCTTTTTACTTTGATAGTTGCTCATATTCAACTCTTAATAGGTTTTGCTTGGTATTTTATGTCTCCAGCATACAAACACTTAAAAGAAATTGGTATGGGAGAAGCTATGAAAGATCCTCAAACTCGCCTATTTACTGTTGAACATCCCTTAATAATGATTATTGCTATTGTTTTGATAACCATTGGTTTTTCTAAACATAAAAAGAAAGAAAAAGCTTCAGAAAAATTCAAAACTATCATTATATACTATGGTATTGCTTTAGTCTTAATTCTAAGTAGGTTACCATGGCAACAATGGTTAGATCAATCTCTATAAACAAAATAGTTTGAGGCTATGTCGAAACTATGAACTTTAAACCTTGAACCTTGAACCCTAAACCTTTTCCAGTTCTAATCATTGATAATTACGACTCTTTCACATACAATTTAGCCCATTACCTAGAAGCTTTAGACTGTGAAGTAAGAATTATTCGAAATGATGAACTAAATACTGATTTAATAAATGATTATCATAAAATCATTATCTCACCTGGAGCAGGCTTACCTGGTAAAGCAGGACAACTTAAAGAATTTATAAAAAAATATAAAGCTTTAAAATCAATCTTAGGCATCTGTTTAGGGCAACAAGCCATCGCTGAAGTATTTGGAAGTGAACTTATTCCTTTAGATAATGTAAGCCACGGTACTTCTGACCATATAATTCATCTAAAAAATGATAGCCTCTACAATAACATACCAATTACATTTCAAGTAGGTTTATATCATTCATGGCATACAGTAAACCTACCAGATGATATAATCCCAACAGCACAATCAAAAGACAAAATAATTATGTCAATTAAACATATAAAATATGACATAAGAGCAGTTCAGTACCATCCTGAATCAATAATGACTCCTTTTGGCAAACATATTTTAAAAAACTGGTTGAATAATTAGTAAAAAGAAGTGTGAGTTTGTATATTTTTCAAAATAATAATGTACTTTTGCTGTCCAAATTATGAACCAGTAGCTCAATTGATTTTTACCAAACTCAAGGAGTTACACAAATTTATATTTTTGGAAAAATACATGTGGGGCCCATAGCTCAGTTGGTTAGAGCACCTGACTCATAATCAGGGGGTCGAAGGTTCGAGCCCTTCTGGGCCCACAATTTGTTAACCAACACAGTTTAAGTAGGAAGTTTATACCAAACGAAATCGAGCTAACTATTCTAGCCCTACAAAATGACATACATTATTCCTATAGAATTATAATTACATCTTATTGTAGTTAATAATCGTAAAATATTAATACATTTGTATGAAATTGAGTAAAAAATTTTATGACTCCTTATAATCAAAGAAAATATATCCTATTAGTGCTGTTTTTTGTAACAGTAGGGATTGTTTATGCCCAATCAACACCTCCAAATCCAAATCCACCACCACCAGGTCTCCCAATTAATGCTGGAGTCTTTATTTTAAGTTTAGTGGCTTTAGCTTATGGAATCATAAGAAAACAGAAATAAGCCTTTTTTTTTCAATAGTATTCTTACACTAAAACTAGTATTAGGTTAAGTGTAAAACTATGTATAAGTCGCCGTTTTTTTTGAATTTATCAAAATAATAAAAATCAAGTATAGTCGCAGCTACATGAAGTTTTTATCGTGAGGTTAAATCGAAGAAGAAGAATACTTGGTATGTCTTTTAATATTTAACTTAACACTAATATTCATTTTTACAATTAATTCTTTAAATTGATGTACTTTTGAAGTTGCAATAAATTAAAACTCCTTATGAATAAATTGGATAGAATTATCGTTGGAATCAGTGTAGGTGATGTCAATGGAATAGGTGTTGAAATTATTCTTAAAACGTTTGAGGATAAAAGGATGTTAGAATTTTGCACGCCTGTTATTTATGCCTCAAATAAAATCATTTCAACCCACAAAAATATTTTAAACTTAAATACCCCTATTCAGCGAGTTCATAATATAGAAAATAGTATTCCTGGAAAAATAAATTTGATTAATACCTGGGTTGAGGATGTACCAATCGAAATTGGGAAAGCAACCAAAATAGGCGGTAAATATGCATTTTTTTCTTTAAAAGCTGCTGTTAAAGATTTAAATAATGGTAATATTGACGTATTAGTAACAGCCCCCATAAATAAAAAGACCATTCAATCTGACGAGTTTAAATTTCCTGGTCATACTGAATATTTAGATAATGAAATAGAAGGACATGCTCTAATGATACTTATGACCAACGAGATAAGGGTGGCACTACTCACAGGACATATTCCTCTTGGAGAAGTCTCAAAAACAATTACTCCCGAATTAATTCATAAGAAAGTTAGTATTTTATTAAATACCTTAAAACATGATTTTAGTATTACTAAACCAAAAATTGCAATATTGAGTATAAATCCTCATGTAGGAGATGACGGTGTGATTGGTAATGAAGATGCTACTATTTTAATTCCTACCATTGAAGAAATTCAAAAAGAAGGAAATTTAGTCTATGGTCCTTATGCTGCTGATAGCTTTTTTGGTAGTGGTGCATATGAAAATTTTGATGCCATATTGGCTGCCTATCACGACCAAGGACTAACCCCTTTTAAAACATTAGCCTTTGGAGAAGGAGTAAATTTTACAGCAGGCTTAGATAAAATTCGCACTTCGCCCGATCACGGCACAGCCTTTGATATTGCTGGAAAAGGAATAGCAAATGAATCATCTTTTAAAGAAGCATTGTTTTCCGCTATTGCTATCTTTAAAACTAGAAATCAAAATAGAGAACTCACTAAAGATGCACTTAAATAATTGTAGTATCTTATAGAATGAGTTAAGCAGAATTATTAGTCTAACTAGTAGAATAGTGCTAAGAATTTAGTGAAAATAAAATTTTGAGCTATTTATAATGATATTTTCATTCAGAAAGCCCTGTTTTACAGATATTTTATTAAATTTGCAGGCTCAAAATGATTTAGGAAGATGGATGCATTACAGGAATATTACATTCCATTTGTTGGATTAAAACTTGGAAAGCATTCCTTTACATATCATATTGACAACAAGTTCTTTGAATTTTATCAATACAATGATTTTCAATCAATTGATTGTGATGTAGATTTGATTTTTAATAAAAAATCAAGACTGTTTGAACTAGAATTTAACATAAAAGGTACAGTAGTATTTAACTGTGATATCTCAAATGAGCCCTTTAAAGAGAAAATTAATAATATACTTAGTCTGATTGTGAAATTTGGTGAAGAATATAATGATGACAATGAAGAAGTTCTTATTTTACCACAAACTGACTATCAATTTAATGTTGCACAGTATATTTATGAAGCAATAGTGTTAGCATTTCCAGTTAAGAGAACCCATCCAGGTTTAAAAGACGGTACATTAAAATCAGACGTATTAGACAAACTCAAAGAATTAGAAATTAAAGAGAATAAAAAAACAGACCCAAGGTGGGATAAATTAAACGGATTATTAACATCGAAAAAATAGTAAAATGGCACATCCTAAGAGAAAAATTTCGAAACAAAGAAGAGACAAAAGAAGAACACATTACAAAGCTACTACACCTCAAATAGGAACAGATTCTACTACTGGTGAAGCACATTTATATCATCGTGCACATTGGAGCGAAGGTAAATTATACTACAGAGGTCAAATATTAATTGACGCTACTGAAGTAGAATAGTTCTTTCTAAATAAAATTACTAAAAACTCTCATTTCGAGGGTTTTTTTTGTTAAAAACACTTCCTTTTTAACTAAAATTGACAAAAAACAGTCTTTTTTGTCAATTATTTTTTTTACTTTGCCAATACTTTTATAGCTAGTGACAGTCAAAAAATACTAATTAATCTATAAAGGCAACTAAACCAAAATAGAATGATAAAAACTACAGCCGCAATTACTGCTGTTGGAAAATACCTTCCAAAATATATCCTAACCAATGCTGAGTTAGAAACTATGGTGGATACTAATGATGAATGGATTGTATCTCGAACAGGAATAAAAGAGCGTAGAATTTTAAAAGGCAAAGGAAAAGGCACCTCATATATGGCTATTAGAGCCGCTAAAGACTTGCTAAATAAATCAAAAATTGACCCCAAAGAAATTGACTTGGTAATTGTAGCTACCGCTACACCAGACATGCAAGCAGCATCTACTGCAGCATATACTGCTACAGAAATTGGTGCTACTAATGCATTCTCTTTTGATCAAATTTCTGCATGTTCAAGCTTTTTATATGCTATGTCAACTGCATCAAGCTATATTGAATCAGGTCGATATAAAAAAATACTACTTATTGGAGCAGATAAAAACTCTTCAATGATAGATTATACAGATCGTGCCACTTGCATTATTTTTGGTGATGGTGCAGGAGCTGTTTTATTTGAGCCAAATACCGAAGGATTAGGTTTACATGATGAAATTTTAAAAACTGATGGTAGTGGAAGAGAATTTTTACAGGTTGCAGCAGGAGGATCTCAATTACCTGCATCCTTAGAAACAGTTAAAAACAAAAAGCATTTTGTTTTTCAAGATGGTAAAACCGTTTTCAAATATGCTGTTTCTAAAATGGCAGAAGTAACCGAACAAATTCTTGAGAAAAATCAATTATCAAAAGAAGATGTAGATTGGTTAGCCGCACATCAAGCTAACAAACGTATTATTGATGCCACCGCTAGACGTGTTAAATTGAATGAAAATCAAGTAATGATTAATATTCAAAAATATGGTAACACAACATCAGCTACATTGCCCCTACTTCTAAATGACTATGAAAAAGAATTAAAAAAAGGAGACAAAATAATCTTTGCCGCTTTTGGAGGTGGTTTCTCTTGGGGAGCTATTTATCTAACATGGGCATATAACACAAAATAATAACCAACCAAAAACCATAATTATGGATTTAAAAGAAATTCAAAGTTTAATCAGATTTGTTGC
>JAOZLL010000158.1 GCA_029934835.1 Flavobacteriaceae bacterium
TTATAATACTCCTGATACGCTCCAGAAGTTACATTTTCTAACCAATCGGTGTTTTCCAAATACCAATCAATGGTTTTAGACAAACCTTCTTCAAAGGTCATTTCGGGTTGCCAATCTAAATCAGCTTGTATTTTTGAGGCATCAATTGCATAGCGTTTATCGTGTCCTGCTCTATCTTTTACAAAAGTGATTAGTTTTGCAGAAGTACCTTTTGGCTTGTTTAATTTTTCGTCTAATTGTTTACAAAGTAGGTGTATAAGATCAATATTTGTCCATTCATTTAGACCTCCAATATTATAGGTTTCTCCTAATTTTCCTTTATGAAATACGGTATCGATTGCTATGGCATGATCAGTTACATACAACCAATCTCGTGTATATTGTCCATCACCATAAACGGGTAAGGCAATTCCATTTTGAATGTTGTGAATAAACAAGGGAATCAACTTTTCAGGAAATTGATTTGGTCCATAGTTATTTGAGCAATTGGTTATTTTATAAGGCAATCCATAGGTGTTTGCATAAGCACGAACCATTTGATCAGAAGCTGCCTTAGATGCTGCATAGGGCGATTGTGGATCATAAGCAGTGGTTTCCTTAAACAAACCTGTTTTACCTAATGAACCGTACACTTCATCTGTAGAAATATGGACAAATTGTTTTCCCTCAAAATTATCTTGCCATACTTTTTTAAAGGCGTTTAATAGATTTGCCGTTCCTAAAACATTAGTTTCAATAAAAGCATTCGGATTTTTTATAGAACGATCTACATGACTTTCAGCCGCCAGATGAATAACTGCATCAAAACGATGTGTATCAAAAATTTCATTTATAAACGGAATATCTTTAATATCACCTTTGATAAAAGTATAATTTGATGCTTCGGCAAAATCTGTTAGATTCTCTAAATTCCCAGCATAAGTCAAAGCATCTAAATTGTAGATATGATAATGAGGATATTTAGTAACAAAATGACGGGCTACATGTGAACCGATGAATCCAGCTGCTCCAGTTAGTAGTATTTTTTGTGATAAGTTTTCCATATTCTATTAATTAACCGCTAAGACGCGGAGGCGCAAAAGAAATATAACAGCTATTACTTTAGATTACAAACTTACAGAAAACAAAAGTAATTCGCTGTTAAAGCAAACAAAAAAAAGACGTAAATTATTACGTCTTTTTCATCTTTGCCTATTGCCTATTGCCTATTGACTACTAACTATTTAATCTCCAACGTAAAAGGCATACGCGTTTGCGCTCCTTTCATCGTAGCAAAAGATTGTAATTCCTTATAGACCCTATAATTATCTGCTCCTATTTCCTCAATAATCATTTCCTCTTTAGTTTGCATAAAAGGATTGGCTTTAAAGGCATCTTTTATATTTTTTTTATAACGAGGATATTCTGTGGTTTTATAATCAGTAACTTCTGCTAAAGAAGCTGCATGAGCTATGGCATCATTAAGATTTCCTAACTCATCTACTAAACCATTTTCTATGGCTTCTTTACCTGTCCAAACACGACCTTGCGCAATGGCATCAACTGCTTCAAAACTCATATTACGACCTTCAGAAACATGATTTACAAAGGTTACATAAATATCATCTATACTTCCTTTTATATAATCATGGAATTCTTGCGTCAAAGGTTCAAAAGCAGAATACGAAGCACCTTTATTGGTAGAAACTTGCTCTGCATTAATTCCCATTTTTTCTGCGATACCGGTTAGATTTGGTATTGCTCCAAATACACCAATAGATCCAGTAATTGTAGTAGGTTCTGCATAAATCTTATCAGCATTACAAGCAATATAGTATCCACCTGAAGCAGCCAAATTACCCATAGACACTACGACTGGCTTTTCTTTTTTTGTCAATTCTATTTCTCGCCAGATTAAATCGGATGCTAAAGCACTTCCTCCTGGTGAATTGATACGTAAAACGATGGCTTTTACCTTTTTATCTTTACGTAATTTTTTCAAAGCTTTGTTGATAGACTCTTGACCGATATAGGTTTCGTCTCCTTTACCATATTTTATTTCTCCTTGTGCATATAGGATAGCGATCTTATCAGATGCTGTATTTTTAATGCGTCCTTTACCTGTAGAGATATAATCTTGAAAGCTTATTTTCTGTAATTTATCATCCGACTCAGTTCCTGTTTTTGATTTTAATATCACTTCGTATTCATCTGAATAAATAGCTTTATCAATCATTCCATTTGTGACTGCTAAACGCGTACTACGTGTTCCTAATTCATCAGCAATCTTATTTAATTCTGCTACTGTTTTATTACGACTTATAGCTATATCGGCTAAAAACTCATCCCAAATAGAATTTAAAAAGGATTCGGTTTGTTCTCTATTGGCATCACTCATTTCATTAGCGATAAAGCCTTCCATAGCACTTTTGTATTTTCCATGACGAATCACTTCCATTTTCACGCCATATTTATCTTGAAAATCTTTAAAATACATTCTTTCAGAAGTTAACCCATGAAAATCGACCATCCCAACTGGGTTAACGAATATCGAATCAGCAACCGAACTTAAATAATAATTCTTTTGTGTAAATACATCAGCATAAGCTGTAATAAATTTACCGCTTTCTTTAAAATCAACCAATTTATTTCTAATGGCTTGAACTTGTGCAATACCGGCGTTTAGATTTAAAGCTTCTATACTAATTCCTTTAATATTATCATCGGTCTTTGCATTTTCTATAGCATTTATAATTTTAGCAAGAGCTATTTTACTGTCATTTTCCCCTAAAAGTTCGTCTAACGGATTATCACTCTTTGGTGCATAATCTTTTACAGCAGCTTCTAATTTTAAAGTCAAAACAGCGTTTGGTTTTACTTCAATTTTTTTATCATCACCCATTGCTGCACCAATTCCAACAAAGATCATTAGGATTAAAAATAGGGCTATTAATGTTCCTAGAATAGCAGCTAGTAAATTACGTAAGAATTTCATTTTTTTACTTGTTTATATTTTGTAATAAATAAGTCGCAAAGGTAGGGATAATGTTACAATTTGAAGTAGGAATGCAGAATTAGGGATTATAGATTTGTTATTCAATAGTGTCATACTGAGGTACGAAGCATCTCTTGTTTCTTTCAAGAGATGCTTCATTACGCTTCATTGCATTACGCTTCATTCAGAATGAC
>JAOZLL010000159.1 GCA_029934835.1 Flavobacteriaceae bacterium
ACAATATACAACGGTTTATCTGAAAGATTTGTAAGACAATTAAATTATTTTGTGTTGCTGAGGATAGATTCTGAGCCTGTTTAATGATGTTGGTCGTGTTCAGGTATGCTATCGATGGTTATTCTCTGCCTTGTGTGTAGGTTGACTGGCTTGATGTATTGAATGTTTGAGTTTGTTATATTGTCAGACTTGGCTTGTTTGCATCAGACTCGTAAAAGATATCGCTACAGAGATAAACGTTATAAAATATGTTAGATGATAAGGTTTTCATTTTTAAGTAATAAAAAGTGTATGCAATATTTTACTTCACTGACACTGTGTATTTACTGCTAGGATTTGTTATATTTTATGGAAGTTAATATAGTAAAAAAGTTTAGTAAATATCCTATTTTGGGATAATCCCGTTTTAGAATATATACTACCCTTTATTAAAGGAATAGAATGAAATCATTACATGTAGAATCATATAAGGCTTTATTAAACTGGTTGTCTTCAAAACGCTTGTTGGCAGGAATTACGCAACAGCAACTTTCTAAGCAATTAGGTCGTCCTCAATCATTTGTATCTAAGTATGAAAATGCTGAACGACGTTTAGACTTTATTGAAACAGTAGAAATATGTAGTGTATTAAATGCAGACCCACATGAAATAATAAATTTATTAAAAGACAACTCAAATGACAACTAAAAATATAATAGATTTAGCCTCCACGCATTTAGAAAAACTTCCAGGAAATGTTTTTGACCTTCTTACTGTATCAAAACCCACATCTACTGAAGCAGCAATTAATTTAACCAAAATAGTTTCAAAACTTTCACCTTTAGTAGGGAATTTAATAGAGTTTAATATTGTAGAATTCTTAAATGATTACCAAGAATTAAAAAAATTAGGAAAATGGAAAAGACAAGACCCTGGATTTCCAGATACAATTTTTGAAGGAAAGGTTTCACCAACACCTGGATTTGAAGTGAAAGCATGGTTTCCCCTTGCAACAGAAATAACTGCAAGGTTTAAAGATAGTCAAAATCATTTTCTTGAAGACCAAACTTATGTCACCATGGTTGCATGGCTTCCTGAGTTTGTTATTTATGGTAAACCAATTATAATTGACATTTTAATTACATCTGGGGCATCAGTTGCAGCTGCTAGAGATGCACATTATCATAATCCACCAAACTATATCGTTTTAGAGCCTGAAGATACAAAAGGAAGAACTAAAAATTTACAACAAACCAACACTAATGGATACAAGTTTCAAAATGAAAAAAGTGATATTTTAAAAGCAAAAAAGTTTGTTGAGAAATGGGGTAAAATAGGAAAAGTATATTCTACATCTCCACAATATCAAGCTCAAATACGAACTTTAATACAAAATTTTAATTATCGATTAGATACAAATTTTGCAAAAATGGATAGGATTCGCCATAAAGATATTCAAGACTTTAAATCTAGAGTACATTCCACTATCTATAAGGGATTAACAGTAGGTGAATGGAATAATCTTATATCTAGAGGTAATGACGAAGACATCAAAAGTGCATTTGAAAAATATTTAGATATCAAATAGGGATGTTTTTAAAACGTTCAACTCCTAATTTATAGTAGTCAGGGTCTAGTTCACACGAATAAGCTTTCCTATTTAATAGATTTGATGCCAAGGAAGCACTAAACAATCCACCAAATGGTTCCCAAACGACATCTTGTTCATCCGTGGTTGCTTCTATAATTAGTTTCATTAAATCTAAAGGTTTTTGATTTAAGTGAGCTGCCTTACTATTTGTTTTAGGGGCTTTGATTCTTTCATTTCCTCTAAGTGAGTTTCTTTCCCATATATTTGTATACCCATGAGGACACTTAAATTTTGCTCTCATTTTTTCCCAATCATCACCTGACATTTGTTTTAATCCATCAGATGAAAAATATGGCTTTCCTTCCTCATTTCCATAAGTATTTGCAAAAATAGCCATTTTTTCAAATACATCAGATGGAGGGAAATACCAAAGATGTCCTTTATCAAAATACTTTCTAGTTGCAGCATCTTTTACACCGCAAGCTTCATTTGCTTTTTTCATAGGCAGACCTGTTCTTTTCCATTCTGAACGAAGCCAATCTTTAAGTATTCTACCATCAATCTTAGCTTCAAAAACATATTGAACACAAACTTCAGATACAACAGGGAAACGTCTGATTTTTGCTGTGTTTACATTACCAGCAATATGACCTCTACCTTTGTTCCATGAATTACAATTAACATACTGCCATCCATATTTTTCAAGTATTGGGTGTATAGCAGCCCAGCCTATTTCGGAATTCCAAAACCACAATGTTGTTTGAGCTGTAGCAGCTTCACTCCATTTTTTAATATGAGATTCATACCATTTAGGTAAGTCCAAATGGCTAGCGGTATCTCCATCAAATCCAAGTACGCCATAAGCTCCATCTGAAATTATTGTTATAGGCTTTTCCCAATTATCATAATGCTCTAAACTATCGCCCAAGGAAAGATGTACATGGTTATTACTCCATGTAGTAAAATTGTTTTTATTATTTACAGAGTAATTTTTACCTCTACTTACTGTACTTGGTGCAACATTTTTCATATACATACTTTATTATTTATTTAAAAAAGACATAGTCTAAATCCCATTATAGGATATTCTAATTAATGTATGGTTTAAAACCATAACTTTATAAGGTTTTCATTCTTAGCAAATTCTTATTATATAACCTTCTCAATTTTGCCTGGGAAATATAAAGATGAGTATCCCAGCACATATTAATTTTCACATTTCCCCCATAGCACTCGACATTCAAAATTATCGATTTATAGATGATTATGTGCAGTGTTGAACACACTCTTATGGTATGTAAGTTAATTTGTTTGAATTGCAAATACTAATATGGGCACCTATATCCTAAAGAAAACTTAGCTCCAATAGCAACAGTTACAACTCCTAACGGTTACAGCCTGTAAGTAATCAATATCATATAAAAATACTGCAATAATGACACCTAAAGTGACACCTATGAAAATATTAATAGTTCTGTATCTTGTGTGAATATGCTGTGTTGACGCTGTAGTGGGAAGTTATAGTGGTGGGTCCGCGGGGACTCGAACCCCGGACCACTCG
>JAOZLL010000160.1 GCA_029934835.1 Flavobacteriaceae bacterium
CATCTTTGTTGTCTTTTAGTGAAGCACAAACAGTTTTCCACGAATTTGGTCATGGTTTACACGGCTTATTATCTAATGTAACCTATGAATCATTATCGGGAACTAATGTGCCAAGAGATTTTGTAGAATTCCCATCTCAAATAATGGAAAATTGGATGAGTGAACCTAAGATGTTGCAACTCTATGCTAAACATTATCAAACAGGTGAAGTTATTCCAATGAAATTAGTTGATAAGATGAATGAAGCTGCAAAATTTAATCAAGGATTTGCTACAGTAGAATATATGGCAGCAGCTTATTTAGATATATTTTGGCATTCGTTGTCTGATACTGATAAACGAGATGTTCATCAATTTGAGAATGAAAATATGAAAAAAATAGGACTAATTGAGGAAATCTTGCCTCGTTATAGAAGTACTTATTTTCAACATATTTTTTCAGGAGGCTATTCAGCAGGATATTATAGTTATTTGTGGAGTGAGGTGTTAGATTCAGATGCCTTTGAAGCATTTACAGAAACAGGTGATATCTTTAATCCTGAAGTAGCTAAAAAATATAGAGTATTAATTAGTAAAGGAGGTTCAGAAGATGGAATGGAACTCTATAAAGCTTTTCGAGGAAGAGAGCCAAAAATGAATGCACTAATAAAGAAGAAGGGTTTTTAAAGAATGCTATAAAAAAAGCCATCGCGCCTGAGGCGGATGGCTTTTGATAATAAAGTTGTACTATAAATATTAAATTACTTTGACATTTACTGCATTTAAACCTTTTTTACCTTCTTTTAGTTCAAATTCTACTTCGTCACCTTCTCTGATTTCATCAATAAGACCAGAAACGTGTACAAAATACTCTTGTTTTGAACCTTCTTCGATAATAAATCCAAATCCTTTTGATTCGTTGAAGAATTTTACGGTACCTTTTTTCATTTTTTATAAAATAAATTGTTATTAAAGCCGCAAAGGTAATATTATTTAAATAAAATATACAAATAAATGTATTTTTTTTTACAGAAACCCATTTTTCATAAAAAAACCATCACGTCAAAAACGGATGGTTTTAAAGTGGTACCTCGCAGATTCGAACTGCGGACACACGGATTTTCAGTCCGATGCTCTACCAACTGAGCTAAGGTACCTTTTTAAATATTAGATAGTAAATTACTAAATTTAAAAATCGCTTTGTCTAAAAGCGGATGCAAATATATACTTTTTTCGATTTTGTAGCAATACAAAATAAAAAAACTTCTGATTAATTTAAATCAGAAGTTTTTTTAGAGTTTTTTTATTCAGATTTCTCCTCTTTACCAGCTTCTGGAGTAGCACCTTCTTCAGCACCTTCTTCTCCTTCTTCTCCTTCTTCTCCTTCTTCATCTTCAACTTCATCTACTATTGCAGCTCTTGCTATACGAACTTGTACAATCACAGAATTTTCTGGTTGATTAAATGTAAAGTTAGCAGTTTCGATATCAGCAATTAATACTTTATCTCCAATCTTTAAACTTTCAATATTTACACTTATGAAATCAGGTAAATCTTTTGGTAATGCAGTAACTGATAATTTTCTACTTGGAAAACGTAGAACACCACCATCTCTAACTCCAGCTGGAGTTCCTTCTAGTTTTACTGGGATATTCATCATTACTGGCTTATCATCATGTAATTGATAAAAATCAATATGTAATAATTTGTCAGTTACAGGGTGAAACTGTAAATCTTGAACAATTGCATTATACTTGTTACCGTCTAATTCAATCGATGCTGTATATACATTTGGAGTATACACCAACTTTTTGAATGACGCATCATCTGCTGAAAAGTGAATTGGTTGTTCCCCGCCATATATGACGCATGGAACCTTATCAGCATTACGTAGTGCTTTTGTAGCTTTTTTCCCTACGAGTTCTCTTTTAGATCCTTTGATTGTAATTGATTGCATTTATATATATAATTAAATTTAGTTATTATTTCTACATTAAAAATTGCCCACTTATTGATTCATTACTATGAACCTTATGCATAACATGTGCAAATAAAGGGGCGCAAGATACAACTTTTATTTTACTGTTTTCTCTTTTTAAAGGAATTGTGTCAGTAACAACTAATTCTCCTAATTTTGAGTTTTCAATGCGTTCATGAGCTTTACCTGATAAAAGCGCATGGGTCGCAACGGCACAAACACTAACAGCTCCTTTCTCTATCATTAAATCAGCCGCCTTTGTAAGGGTTCCAGCAGTATCGACCATATCATCAACCAGAATAACATTTTTACCCTTAACATCACCAATTAGTTCCATTGCACTTATTTCGTTCGATTTATCCCGTTGTTTGTAACAGATTACTACATCACAGTTTAAAAATCTTGAGTAGGCATAAGCTCTTTTTGAACCACCCATATCAGGTGATGCTATAACAAGATTCGGTAATTTTAGACTTTTAATGTGAGGTAAAAAAATAGTAGACGCATATAAATGGTCTACTGGTTTTTCAAAAAATCCTTGTATTTGGTCTGCGTGAAGATCCATTGTCATGATTCGGGTTGCACCTGCACTTTGCAAAAGATTAGCTATCATTTTAGCTCCTATGGGAACTCTTGGTTTGTCTTTCCTATCTTGACGTGCCCATCCAAAGTAGGGCAATACTGCTGTAATATGACGTGCCGAAGCTCTTTTAGCAGCATCAAGTAATAATAACATTTCCATAAGATTGTCAGCAGGAGGCGAAGTTGACCCAATGATAAAGATACGGCGACCTCTTACAGATTCTTCAAAAGCAGGTTGAAATTCTCCATCACTAAAATTCCGTAATTTTACTTTACCAAGGGGAACACTGAATTCTTGGGCAATTTTAGCTGCTAACTTTTCACTTTGAGAACAAGCAAAAACCTTAGGTTGTAATTTAGAAGACATAATTAGTTGGTGTTAATTAAGATCATGACAAAATTAAAAAAATATACTTTCTATTTCCAAAAAATAGTATAATTTTGTGAACCATTTCAAAAATGATACTTATTTATTTATTCTTTTGGAATATTTTGACGCTCGAGTGGCGGAATTGGTAGACGCGCTGGATTCAAAATCCAGTGATAGCAATATCGTGTGGGTTCGATTCCCACCTCGAGTAC
>JAOZLL010000161.1 GCA_029934835.1 Flavobacteriaceae bacterium
AGATTATTTAGGATGTTAAACAAGGCTTCTTTTTGCATATCTGCAGTTGGGCGGACAGGCAAATTTTTTGGAGCAATAAGTCTTTTCCCTTTGTATTTCCCAGAAATAATACGCATTTAGAATTGATTTAACAATTCAAATAGGTGATGCTTTTCAATATGTGGATTCATCTCGTAGAACTCTTCTGATAAACTAAAGTTTTCAACTTTTAAGAAATTGATATTTCTCACATAAGTATAGGCTATATCAAACAAAGGAGAATCTTTATCAACATCTCCTAAAAGAGTTAGCATTTGTTCATCAGGGTTTAACAGGAGTTGTTCCATGGTGAATAAAATGTAATATATAAAGTCTTCCTTAGTATAGTATAAAAAGCTATTATAATACTGTATTTGGTCATTGTCAATATAAATAATATCAAAACTATTTTTAGATATATTTACAAAGAAATACTTTTTTGTATCGTGTTTATAGTACTTTAATAAAGCTGATAGTAAGATACTAGAAGTATGCAAATAATCAAAGCTTCCTAGTTTCTTAACCAAATAGTTATTAATATTTTCAAATGGAATATAAACATTATTAGAAGCATTTTCCATCAAATCATCTACCGATATTTGATCATTTTCAAATACTTTGATTGCATATTTTAGGTATTCTGCTTTTTTACTTTCATCAAAGAGTTCCTTAGGAACAAGTGCAGAAAGATTATTCTTATGCGAAATATTTATTGAATCAAATTTGCTTGTAAGAACGGGTTCAGTATCAAATACTTCTTTTACATTCTCTAATAATTGTTCAGGTGTTTGTGAACGATTTTCAAATTCATATACATTAAGGGACACTACGTCTACTAAATCTTTATCAAAAATACAATAAGCAAAACCATCCAAACTTAATTGGATGGATAAATGACTTTTATCTAAATTTTTTAAATCAGCAAGACTATTCTGTGTCTGTATCTTTTTTTGTATCATAGGATGGGGGCCAGTTTCCACTTTCTTTAACATCTTCTAAAGTACCAACAGATACAAATTCTCCTCTTACTTGATCAACAGCATATACATTTGTCTCCTGTTCGATTAAGTTGGTATTCATTCCAGCTAAAACGGTCTTTTTAGGTATTTTTGCTTCAAATACTGGGGTTTTAATTTCAGCTGCACCTTTAAGAACATAAGCAGTAGCTAATTCAAAAGTAGCATTTGTTCCCGGTACTTTCATCATGTTTTTATAATCTTTGTCTTTAAAACTCTCTAATACGCTATGGTAACCAATAGTATCGACTACTTTATATTCTACCTCTTGGCTTATTCCTCTAATTACTACAGTTTTAGATTCCTCAAAAGTACGTATTTCAGGAAAGCTATCAGTATCAATAAAATGAACTAATGTGTTGAAATCTTTGGCATAATCACCTTTTACTCTTTTATAAGCTAACTCAGCATCACGTACAATTTTAAGATTATCTATAACCTTAGCATATCGTTTCTGTTTTTCTTGGTGGAATCTAATGTTACCCATTACTCCATCATAAATCTTATAAGCTAATAAAGCAGCAATAGCCAACAACGCCAAAGAAATTATCCAATGTACTTTTTTAGGAACAAAATTAACAATCAATTTTGCCAAAAAGAAAAAGGCAACGATTAAACCAACGATAAGTAAAATAAATTGTAACATAATTATATGAAATGTGTTAAATAGTTATCTCGCAAATTTAATAAAAAAATTTATATACGAAAGCAAAAATGAAACTTCATTAGTATGAATATATTCGTAAAGCAACAGTTTTAGGATACTTTTTGTAGTTTCATGTAAATTCGTTAGAATAAAAGTCTGATATATTAGTTTGTTTTTTATTTTTTTGAGAGGTGTAAGAATACTAATATTTGTATATTTGCCAATTAAACATATTAATTATTTAACCAATTCAATTATGAAAAAAGTATTCTTTGCGGCATTGTTATTAACTGGTGTTGCATTCACATTCACCTCATGTAAAGGTGATAAAAAAGCTGATAAAGCAGCTGAAACAACTAAAGAAGTTGTTAAAGAAGTAGAAGAAACTACAACTAAAGTAGTAGAAGAAGTAAAAGAAGTGGTTGCTGAATTATCAGCACAAGCTCAAAAAGGTTTAGAAGTTATGGATTCTTTTGACGCAGCTAACAAATGTGCAGCCTGTCATAAAGCTGATGCAAAATTTGTTGGACCTTCTTACAAAGAAATTGCAGCTAAATACAAAGCTGAAAAAGGTAACATTGTGAAGTTCTTAAAAGAACAAGCAGATCCTATTGTTGATCCTCCACAATTTGCAATTATGAAAGCAAACTTAGCTGAAACTAAAAAACGTTCAGGAGATGATTTAGCTGCTATTGCTGCTTATATTCGTACTTTTGAATAATATAGTGTTTGTTTTCTGACAACCACTATATAGTTTAACACAATTTTATTGAAAAGCATTCTTTAATTAGAGTGCTTTTTTTATTTTTGTAACTATGGGAAGACGTAGAAAAACTCCAAAAATATTTGAGAATATTACTGTTACTGATGCTGGAGCAAGAGGTAAAGCTATTGCTAAAGCTCCTGATGGTAAAGTAATTTTTTTAACAGGTGCTGTGCCTGGAGACATTGTTACCGTTCAAACAGGAAAACAACGTAAAGGATTTTACGAAGCCAAGGTGCTTTCTTATCAAAAATTATCTGACAAACGTACAGAACCAGTATGTAAACATTTTGAATATTGTGGCGGTTGCAAGTGGCAACACATGGCTTATGAGCATCAATTAGCTTATAAAGAAAATGAGGTTACTCAGAATTTAATTCGTATTGGTCATCTTGATTTACCTGAAATTACCCCTATTTTAGGATGTGATGAAACCTATTACTACCGTAATAAAATGGAGTTTTCATTTGCCTCAAAACGATGGTTAACTTGGGAAGAGATTAAATCTGAAGAAGCAATTGAGGCTTATCCAGCATGTGGTTTTCATATTTCAGGAATGTGGGATAAAATATTAGATATTGACGAGTGTCACTTACAAGCTGAACCTTCAAATGCAATACGTAATTTTATCAAAAATTATGCAATCGAAAATAAGTTGTCTTTTTTTGATCC
>JAOZLL010000162.1 GCA_029934835.1 Flavobacteriaceae bacterium
TCTTTATTTTCAAATATTTCTTCTAAACCTTCATTATGTGTTTCAAACTCTTTAAGTTTTGAAGTAAGTTCTTCTTTAATATTTAAACCTATTTGTTCAGAACGTCTTGCAATAACTGTAATTGCTTCATAAATATTGCCCGTTTTTTCAGCAATATCTTTTCTGTTATAGGTAATGGTAGTTTTTGGTGCTTGTGATTCTTTAAAGTCCATGGGTTATTCGTTTTTAGTACTTACTAATAAGGAAGATTGATTTTCTAATTCTTCTCTTAATTTATCAATTTCTTTTTTGTATTTTGTTTCTTTGAAATTTCTTTCTAACCTTTCAATAGCTTTAATTGCTGATTTTATACGCACTTCTTTTTTAGAAGCAATACTGTTCATCGCTAGGTCGTGGGCTGCTTTAGATTTGTAATACAATGCATCTTCTTTATAAGAAGTTCCCAAATTATCAGATAAAAAATTATCAAATGCCGTGATAGCAGATTTATATTGCAAGGTATGATAGTATTGAAAAGCAATATCAAAAGCTTTCTTCTCTAAACGAGATTGCATTTCGCTAACATATTTATTTGCCTCTGGAATTTTATCTGATTCTGGATACGTATCAATAAATTTTTGAAAAGCACCAATTGCCGTTTTAGTATCAGATTGATCTAGATTAGAACGTGGTATCGCTAAATAATAACTATGTGCAGATAGAAAAGACGCCTCTTTTTTCTTGGTGCTTTTTGGATAATTCTTTGTGAATCTTTCAAAATGATAGGCAGCTAATAAATAATTCTTAGTAGCATAATTAGCTTTTGATACCATAAATTGAATACGTTCCATCTGAGGCTTTCCCCTGTATGCAGGAATCACTTTTTCAAAAAGTTGTATAGCTTTGTTGTATTTTTCAGCTTCGTATAATTTAGTTGCAAGCGAATATTGTTCTGCACTAGAACCTTTATTTAAGGTTTTAGTATATTCTCCACATGATGTAAAAACCAATGCGACAATAAGACCGATGATACTATTTTTAATTTTTAGCATTTTGCAAAAGTAGTTATTAATATTGTAACTGAAAAAATATAATTTGTTTTAATAAACACAGCAAAAGTAGTATTGCCATATTTAATGACCTTATCTGTTCTACTAAATGTTTGTTAATTAGTCTTAAATTATTTAAATCTAAAAAACAAAAAGCAACTAATTAGTTAGACTATAGGTGCTTGCGGGTTAAAATTTATCATAGCTTTTATATCTTTATCAAAATGATAAAAACCACTTCTATCATCACCAATTAAATTAATCTTATCTAAAATAGTGCGTGCTGTAGCCTCTTCTTCGATTTGTTCTGCAACATACCATTGCAAGAAATTATGTGTAGCATAGTCTTTCTCTTCTAAGGTAATTGCTACTAATTCATTAATTGACTGTGACACAAACTCTTCGTGTTTTAGCAAGGTTTCAAACATTTCTTTTGTAGATCCAAAATCAGTTGATGGTGCATCTAATTCTGAAACAATGGCATGACCACCACGTTCATTAACAAACTTAAATATTTTAAGCATGTGCATGCGTTCTTCATCTGTTTGTGCATACATGAACTCAGCTACACCTTCCATGCCTTTTAGTTCGGCCCATGAAGCCATGGCTAAATAAATTTGTGAAGACTCCGCTTCAATTTTTATCTGTTTGTTTAATGCTTTTTCAATATTTGATGATAACATAATTAGTTGTTTAAATGTTGTAAAAATCGTTTTATTCTGTTCTGTAAGGATTCCGTGGCTTCAACTAAAGGTAAACGCACATAATTCTCACAAAAATCTTGTTCGGTTAACATGGCTTTGATACCCGTAGGATTTCCTTCCTCAAAAATTAAATCAATAGAATCCATTACTTTATAATGAATAGCAAAAGCTTTATTTGATTTTCCTTCTAAACCCAACTGAATCATTTTAGAAAATTCTTTAGGTAATCCTTGTGCTATAACTGAGATTACTCCTGCTCCACCTGCTAAGGTTAACGGTAAAGCCAATAAATCATCACCTGATATCACTAAAAAGTTCTTTGGTTTTTTGTGTATTAATTCTAATATCTGTGACATGGTTCCAGCTGCTTCCTTTATGCCTATTAGATTAGAAAAATCTTTAGCTAAGCTTACCACTGTATCTGACTCCATATTTTTCCCTGTTCTACTCGGTACATTATACATGATTACAGGTAATGGACTTGCTTCAGAAATTGCTTTAAAATGTTGGTATATGCCTTCTTGTGACGGTTTATTATAAGATGGAGACACTGATAATATAGCATCAAATCCGTTTAGGTTTGTCTCTTGTAGCTCTGTAACTACTTGTGCTGTATTATTACCTCCAATACCTATAACTAGAGGAATACGACCAGCAACAATTGTAATAAAGTGTTTTCGTATTAAAGCCTTTTCTTCGAAAGCAAGTGTAACTGCTTCGCCCGTTGAACCCATAACTACAAAATAATCAACCCCATTATCTATTTGATAGTTAATTAATTTTGTCAACGCATCAAAATCAATACTTTTATCTTGTTTAAAAGGTGTTATTAGTGCTACACCTGTTCCTATGAATTTAGCCATTTGTTAAATGAGTTTTAAAATAGTTAAGTATCGTACTAATTCTTTATTAAACATGCTGATCTCTTGCGGATCAACTTCAATCATAAAATCATATAGAGAATCATTTTCATCTAAAATCCCAACCTTTAATGCTGCCTTAATATTGGCAACAATAAGTTGTTTTTTTTGATTATTGGCTAAAGTATAATCAATAAGCAAATCAAATTCTTGCTCTAAAAAACTTTTCACCTCATTAGAAGTAACTTTTCCTTGCCAATTAATCTCATTTTGAAGCACAACTGCACCTCTAAATTCATTGAAATTTGATTTTTTATCCTTGTAAGTTAAGATATTGAACTGTCTATTATCTAATTTAATAATTTGTTGTAGTTCAATAAATTTTTTATCGTCAAATGCTGTTGTTTCATCTACAAATATAGCTACCTTAGTAATCTTTGACAATAGATATTGCTCTTTATTTTTTTTTGCCTTAGTAGCTGCTTCCTTGATCTTTTTGTCTATAAAAAATTGTTG
>JAOZLL010000163.1 GCA_029934835.1 Flavobacteriaceae bacterium
GTATTGATCATCAGCCAACACAGCATCTGCATATTGGTTTAAATGATTTAAAAAGAATGTATTGTTTTCCTTGTTTTTTTGAAGTGTTTTACCCAAATAACCTGAACGAATATTCTCAATATATTGGGCTAATTTTCCGTAGCCACCTGGTTTTAAAAGATCCGAGCAAACGGTAACCGGAAATAATCCTGATGAGATGATATTGCCCACATTAAAAGAATCTGCACCACCTGAAAATGAAATATTTAATTTTCCTGAAAATTCATTTTGTAACTTCTTAGCGACATTAATTGAAATTGGATGTAAAACGCGTCCACTAGCATACATCATCTTTTCATTTTCTGGAAAGACCTCTTTATGATTCAGACTTTCTAAGGTATTGGTCAATTTTAAACCAAAGAACACCTTATTCTCATCGGCTTTTTGTTGTAATCTACTGATGATTTGAATGGCATCCTTATATTTTAAATCATGTTCGAATGCTTCAGTAGGAACTGTTGTATCAAACCCAGAATCTTTAATGATTTTTTGAAGTGCTTCTTCTCCCAATAAAGTCGGATTTAACTTAATAGAAGTATGTAATTTTTTTTCAGTAATAAGATATTCTCCAATTTGCTCGATTTCCTCTGGTGGACAACCATGCATGGTTGAGAGCGTGATATTATCAGATAATTGTGGATTGATATTTAGGTTTACGACATTTGGATAAATAGCTTTGATCTCCTCGATTTTCTGTTTTAGTTCAACAGATGCATCATTCATTTTATTGAAAAACCACTGTACATTTTTATTCATGATACCGGCATAATCATAACCGACACTCATATTAAAAATCATTCCCAATTCAGAATTATCCCCTAAATTTAATTTGTCTTTTAGAATATGAATGATAATCCATGCATCAAGGTATTGATTAAAAGATTGCTCTATTTTAAGTTCTTGTGACCATTCGCAATTATAGCCTTCATCCTGCATATCGATACAAGGTTTTGAGACTTCGAGTTCGTCTAAGGTTTGTACCGTTTTTAACTCCATAAAACGAGCACCTGTCAACCAAGCAGCCACAATATTTTGTGCTAATTGTGTATGAGGTCCAGCTGCAACACCGATGGGAGTTTCTAATAACTGTCCGTATTGCGAGGAGCGAAATGAATCATTTGCCTCTGGTTTAAAAAACAATTCGTTTGGAATTCCAAAAAAAGATTGTTTTGTATCTAATTGATGGAAAATCATTTGCACTAAATCCTTAAATGGTATGGTCGTAAACTTGTCTGACATATTTAATAATTGGACTTACGAAGGTACATAAACCGATAGGAATAAATTATGATATTTATCAAATCTAATAAGCATACTTATCAATTTTTAAAGTAGCTATAGCTTTGAGTTAATCAATGACCCTTATACTTAATAATTTATAGTTATTATACAGAGATTCACAGAGAAAACACGAAGATTCACAGAGAAATTGAATAATTACAATAATACATATTCATATTTGTTTTTTTTTTAGATCTTACTAAAAATAGAATTAAGATTAGTAATAGAAAAATTATAATGAATACAAATACAGAACAAAAATTATTGAGCATTTTTTGCATATAGAGCTTGTAAGCACTAATAACCAACATGGAATATCAACATGAAGTATATTACTTTCTGGAAAGAAGTTGATTTTTTAAGTCAGTAATTGTTTGCTTAGGAGAGTCACTACTAAAAATATAACTTCCTGTAACAAAGGCATCAACTCCTGCTTGAGAAAGTTTTTCAATATTTTTATTACTAACACCTCCATCAACTTCAATTAAAGCAGTTGAACCAGAATTATTTATCAATTTTTTAAGTTGTTTAACTTTTTTATAGGTGTTTTCAATAAAACTTTGTCCTCCAAAACCAGGATTTACACTCATAATTAAAACTAAGTCCAAGTTTCCAATTATTTCTTCTAATACAGAAACTGGTGTGTGTGGGTTTAAAGAAACTCCAGCTTTCATACCTTTCGCTTTTATTTCTTGAATAGTTCTATGTAAATGTGTACAAGCTTCATAATGCACTGTAAGGATATCTGCACCTGCTTCTTTAAAACTGGTAATATATCTTTCGGGCTGTACAATCATTAAATGAACATCCAATGTTTTTTTTGCATGTTTGTTGATGAAACTAATTATAGGCATACCAAAGGTAATATTCGGCACAAAAACACCATCCATTATATCTAGATGAAGCCAATCAGCATCACTTTCATTTAACATTTCAATTTCACTTTGCAGATTAGCAAAGTCACAAGAGAGTAAAGAAGGAGCTATGATTTTTTTCATTTGATACAGTTCTTAGAAACAAAAATACAACATAAAAAAAAACTCTCAACAATGTTGAGAGTTTTTTATAGTTTATATGCTACAAAAATAGTAAAACTTTTTATCCGAAATTATCCTAAATAAGTCATTAAAATTTTACTTCTTGAGGTGTGTTTCAAACGTCTGATGGCTTTTTCTTTTATTTGACGTACACGTTCGCGAGTCAAATCAAAAGTTTCCCCAATTTCTTCAAGTGTCATTGGTTGGTGATCACCTAAACCAAAATATAGTTTTACCACATCAGCTTCACGAGGAGTTAGGGTATCTAAAGCACGTTCTATCTCAATTCGAAGTGATTCATGAACTAAATTTTTATCGGGGTTCGGAGATTCACCAGAACGAAGCACATCATAAAGATTAGAATCTTCACCCTCAATAAGTGGTGCATCCATAGATACATGACGTCCAGAATTCTTCATTGATTCTTTTACTTCATTAATTGTCATGTCTAATTTACGAGCAATTTCTTCCGGAGAAGGTTCACGTTCATGCTCTTGCTCTAAAAAAGCATACATCTTATTGATTTTATTAATAGAACCAATTTTGTTTAGAGGAAGACGTACAATACGAGATTGTTCTGCCAAAGCCTGTAAAATAGATTGACGAATCCACCAAACAGCATAGGATATAAATTTAAAGCCACGAGTCTCATCAAATCGTTTTGCGGCTTTTATTAATCCTAAGTTTCCTTCATTAATTAAGTCGGGAAGCGTTAAACCTTGATTTTGGTATTGTTTTGC
>JAOZLL010000164.1 GCA_029934835.1 Flavobacteriaceae bacterium
AGTATAATCTTGTCGAACCAGAAGCCTTTTCTTTTTTAAATTTTTTAAAATTGAATTTATCAATAAAAGTGTTATAACAAAAATCCCTAACAACATATATACCAGATAATTATTCATTTTTCGTTTATAATTGATCTCGGTGTTTCTAGATTTCAACTCAATGATTTTTTTTTCTTTTATTTCTGTTTCGTATTTGGTTTGTATTTTTAAAAATTCTTTTTGTGTTTCAATATTCAATAGACTATCGGTTAAATAAGTTTCTTTTTCAGCATATTTTAAAGCGAGGTCTAAACGACCTAAAGCTTTGTAGGAATTTTTTAATCCAAAATAAACGGCTAGAAGTTGCTTCCCATTTGCTTGATTTTCTGCCTGTTTAAAATACTGAATAGCTTTTTGATATTCCTTAACTTTAAAATGTAAATAACCTAAGTTTTTTAGGGCTATATCTATACCATCTTTTAGTTTTAATTCCTCCTTTAATTGAAGTGTTTTAGTTATATATTCTTTTGCTTTTGGAGGATTATTATCTAAATATACAATTCCCAGATTATTGTATATAATTGATAATGAGCGTTTATCACCCATTTGAATTCCTATTTTTTCTGCAACTAAATTATTTTTAATTGCTTCTAAAGTATCTCCATTTTTATAGAATTGCATGGCTAAATTAGACAAGGTAATAAGCTGATACTGTACTTGGTTTTGGTCATTAAACACTTGTAAAGCTTTAGTACTATATTCAATAGCTTTAGGATATTGGTTTAATTCTGCAAAAGCACTCGCTATATTATTATAACATTTAGCAGCATTAAGTTTATCATTGTTTTGTTCAAAATAGGTTGCACTTTCAGTCAGGGTTTTGATTGTAGCATTATAATTCCCTTGTTTTAGTTGAACTGCACCAATACTAATGTTAATTTCGGCTACATTCTTATGGTTATTGGCCAACTCAAAAAACTGTTTTGTTTTATTAAAATAATAAATAGAAGAATCTAATTTTGATTCGAAAAAAGATATGCGCCCTAACTGGTTGTAGGTCATTGCTTGTAACGAGTCATTTGATTTGTACCGCAATGATTTAATAGAAAACTCTTTACTCTTAGCAATATTAATAGCTTCATAGACTTTTGCTAACTGTAAATTAGCATTGGCAAATTCATAATTACTTTTAGCACTTTTCAGTAATAATGTTAAACTATCTATCTTTGTTGTCTGTGAAAACACAGATAACAAACTAAATATAAGTATCAAAAATAAACCTAGCCTTTTCATTAATAGGTTACGTAAACTTCAAAGTTAGTCAAAAAATAAATTAAATATTGTATACACTTCAACTACTCCCTAAGAAACGACATATTAGTTAAAAAACCCTACCAAAATTTATAATTTCTAAATCAAAAAAATTCAAATAAGGCAGGGTTAATTTCCTCCTCAAGATATTAATTCCTATTTACAAAGTTTAATTCATTGTAAAATTTATTGTGTTTAAACTAGTCGATAGACCTTGATGAAAATATTGCTTCGCCTGAACAATTTCATAATTTCCATTATTCATTTCATCTACATGTAACTCAACTGTTATATAGTCATCAGAACTTCGTAATTCATAATTAACTGTTCCAGATTGATAACTAGTAGTTAAATTAGAAAGAATACCAGAATAGGTAAATGTACTACCTGGTTTTGGTTCAGATTGCCCACAAGCTGTTTTATAAAATCTAATTTTTACAGGTACCAAACTTGTTAAACCAGAAGCAGTTACATTTCCTACTAAACTCACATTTTTTGATGGATTTAAAACAAGCTCATCACACAAGTCTGCTTCAACATCGCAAGCTGTTATAGAAAATAGTACAGCTATCACTAAAATATTTTTTAATAATTTCATAATAATTTTGGTTTATAAATTATCTTATCCAATTCCTTAGTAAATTAGAATTAATTACAATTGTAGTCTGGTTGAGGATCTCCATTGGCACAAGCTGTTTGTATGGCAGTAGCTTTTGCTACTCCATTATCACAAGCATTCACTACTTTATCTCGAGCAGGTCCTGTTGTGACCAAACTACATCCATTTCCTAAAAGTGCTTGATAATAATGCTCTTGTGCTGCGATACATTTATCACAAAGTTCTTCATCAGTATCACAGGAAACTGCTGTTAAAAGGTTTAGTAATATTACTAGTACTACAATTCGTTTAAATGTTTTCATAATTATTTGGGTTTAAATTTATCTTACTGGAACACCTAATAGGTTAATTCCGTTACTATTATTCCTTGAACCACTACTTTTTAATTGATGGTATTTTCTAAGCGCCATGGCTACCCCAAAAGTATAGGGTCCTGAATGCCTGTAATCTCTTCCGTTTTTAGATACATAATACTTTGCTGAATTTCTATTACTACCAACATATTTATAATATAATGTGTATTCTCTACGTTGTTTTGCCCAACTTGAATTCTGATATTCACGTGAACCAATAAATTTCCAAAATATTTGAAGCTTCGTTAAACTCCTGTTATTCAGATTAGATGCCCATCCATTAACAACTTGTTGATTTTCAGGTGATCGCCCTAAAACTCCTTGATATAAGGATGTAATAAAAGTATTGGGTGAAGCATTCCATTGAATTCTATCTGGATAAGGAACCCCGTAGCTCTTGGCACTAAAGAACATCATACTAAAAAAAAGAATCGAAATAAAAAGGTATTTTGTTTTCATAAAAAAGTATTTAAAATTAAATATTGTAGCATTATTGGTAAATTGTTATTTTATAGGTAACATGTATTTTAAGATTACTTAATTTGTACATGGCAATTATTTTACATATCTATAAAGAGTAATTATTGTTCTAATGCCCTACTAAACCATATTGCTGCTGCATTTTGTTACCCAAAGAAATTTATTATTCTAACTCAATTTCATCTGTTTAATATACAAATCTGAAGCTTCCTGACCACGCACCGTAACTGGTTGTTGAAATTCCATTTTTTGTATTACCCGTATATGCTTTTAGACCTGCTAGAATAGTAACTTTAATAATCCTCGATTCCCCTACATTTAAAAGCCCTGCATGAACTGCTGCTTTACCTAAA
>JAOZLL010000165.1 GCA_029934835.1 Flavobacteriaceae bacterium
TAGGAGAAATATATAAGTATAAAAAAACCCGCCAATGGCGGGTTTTTTATTTTGTTTAATATAATCATTGTCTTTTTAGACAAGTTTTTTTGTTTAATGTCTATTCTACATCATTCCAGGCATTCCGCCGCCCATAGGTGGCATTGCTGGTGCTGCATCTTCTTTAATATTTACAAGAGTACATGCAGTGGTTAGAATCATTCCAGCAACGGATGCTGCGTTTTCTAAGGCAACACGAGTTACTTTAGTTGGATCAATGATTCCTGCTTTAAACATTTGTACATATTCATCAGTTTTAGCATTATAACCAAAATCACCTTTTTCATCTGATACTTTAGCGACAACAACTGAACCTTCTTTACCTGCGTTTTCAACAATTTGGCGTAAGGGTTCTTCTATGGCACGTTCCATTATTTGAACTCCAGTACTTTCGTCAGCATTTTCAGTTTTAATTTTTGATAAGGTAGATTTTGCTCTTACTAAAGCAATTCCTCCACCTGCAATAATACCTTCTTCAACGGCTGCACGAGTGGCATGTAATGCATCATCAACTCTGTCTTTCTTTTCTTTCATTTCAATTTCACTTGCAGCTCCGACATATAAAACTGCAACACCACCAGCTAGTTTTGCTAAGCGTTCTTGTAGTTTTTCTTTATCATATTCTGATGTTGTATTTTCTGCCTGTGCTTTTATTTGACCAACACGAGCTTTGATGGCATCTTTTTCACCTGCTCCATTCACAATGGTAGTATTGTCTTTGTCAATAGTAACTCTTTCAGCAGAACCCAACATTTCAAGATTTGCACCTTCTAAGGTTACTCCTGTTTCCTCTGAAATAGCAGTTCCACCAGTTAACACAGCAATGTCTTCAAGCATTGCTTTACGTCTGTCACCAAAACCAGGTGCTTTTACTGCTGCAATTTTAAGTGCGCCACGTAATTTATTCATTACGAGTGTTGCTAAGGCTTCACCTTCAACATCTTCAGCAATAATAAGAAGTGGTTTACCCGTTTGGGCTACTGGTTCCAAAATTGGAAGTAAATCTTTTAAAGCTGATATTTTTTTATCAAATAATAAGATATATGGATTTTCTAAATCAACTAACATTTTTTCAGAGTTAGTTACAAAATAAGGAGATAAATAACCTCTATCAAACTGCATCCCTTCAACGATATCTACATAGGTATCAGTACCTTTAGCTTCTTCAACTGTGATGACACCTTCTTTTCCAACTTTTCCAAAAGCATTGGCTATTAGTTCTCCAATGGTAGCATCATTATTGGCAGAAATAGCAGCAACTTGTTCTATCTGATCCGATTTATTACCAACTTCTTTAGATTGTTTTTGAAGTTCTTTAACTATGGTTTTAACCGCTTTGTCAATTCCGCGTTTTAAGTCCATTGGATTAGCACCTGCTGCTACATTTTTTAATCCTTCTTTTACTATTGCTTGTGCAAGTACGGTTGCAGTTGTAGTTCCATCACCAGCTAAATCACTAGTTTTAGAGGCAACTTCTTTTACCATTTGAGCACCCATATTTTCTAATGGATCTTCTAGTTCAATTTCTTTTGCAACGCTGACACCATCTTTAGTAACTGCTGGGCTACCAAATGATTTGTCGATTACTACGTTACGACCTTTTGGTCCTAAAGTTACTTTTACTGCATTTGCTAAAGCATCGACACCTCGTTTGAGTCCGTCACGTGCTTCAATATCAAAATTTATATCTTTTGCCATTTTGTTGTGTTTTAGATTTATTTTTATAGGATAGCTAGAATATCACTTTCACGCATAATTAGAAAGTCATTTCCATCAAAAGAAAGCTCTGTTCCTGCATATTTTGCATATAATATTGTATCTCCTTTTTTTACGGTCATGGGTTGATCTTTTGTTCCATTACCAACGGCAATAACAGTACCTTTTTGTGGCTTTTCTTTGGCAGAATCAGGAATGATGATACCTGCTGCTGTTGTTGTTTCTGCTTCCATTGGTTCAACTAGAACTCTATCTGCTAAGGGTTTAATATTTGTACTCATTTATCTTATTTTATGGTTAAACTGACTTGTTTTGCTATTCTTTTTCCAAAAGTATGCCAATATGAATAGGCTGACAAATATCAAAAAAAAATGCCAACCTGTCATTGGTTGGCATTTAAAAAAAATATTTTTTGATGACTGTTATTTAGAGTCGTCCGTATTTTCAACTGGTGTAGCTGGAGTTTCTGTAGGCGTAGTTTCAGGAACTTCGTCAATTAACTCACGATTATCAAGCGTTTCTTTAAGACCTGATTTTGTGCTTACACTACCAGTATCGGCAAGTAAATTAGTCATTAAGATTAGTACAATCATTACGGTTGCTAATGTCCAAGTACTTTTATCCAAAAATGAGTTGGTACTTTGAACGCCTCCCATAGAAGCACCACCACCGCCAAAAGTTGAAGATATTCCACCGCCTTTTGGGTTTTGTACCATTATTAGTAATACTAGCAATAATGCTACTATGATAATTAAGATGATTAGTATTGAATTCATTTTATATAATTATTTTATTTTCTTAATTAGGATGACTTATTTTTTTTTAAGTCATTGACCATTTTTATTTGGTCTGCAAAGAAACTACTTTTTTCTGGAAATTTCAAACTTAATATTTCATAAGCTTTTATTGCATTTTCAAACTTATTTTGTTCAATATAAACTTTGGCTAATGTTTCAGTCATTACTTCTTCGCTTTCAACCTTTTTTACTTTATTAAAGTCAACGGAAAAACCAGCTTCTTTGTTGGGTACTATTTTGTGGTTTTTGGTCATAAATTCATCTATTAAATCCATTTTCTTACGTTTTTTATCCGAAGAGATTGTATTAACGCTACGATCAATGGGTTTAAAAGATGATAATTGCATCCATTGACCAAATGAATAGGTGTCATTTTTATTAAAATGAATGGGTGAATCAATGTCTAAATCAATTTTTATTTCAATATTTTCTTCAAGTAATTCGTCAGAACTTATTGTATTTTCTTCTTCAATTTCTTTTTTTTCAGTATCCACAGTATCCACAGTATCCACAGTATCCACAGTATCCACAGTA
>JAOZLL010000166.1 GCA_029934835.1 Flavobacteriaceae bacterium
CTATTCCAGTAAGTTGTACGACGACAGGAGGATGTTTTGCAGGCATTTCGTTTAATTAATAAGAATAATAGGATCTATTTATTTTGCATTTTGTAAAAAGAATTATGATAAATTATAAAGTAAACAAAATAATTAAAAACATATCATTAGTAATGGTGAAATTAAAAACACAAATTATGAAAAAAGAATTTTTATTACAAAATCAACTATTTAAAGGTGTACTACTCATTGCCTTTTTAGTAATGGTGAATCCGGATAAGATTTATTCTCAAAAAATGGGCTGTAAAGCTAAATTAGAGCTTATTAATGATAAGCCAAATAAGTTGGCCGGAGAATCGGGAACGACTTATAGAATGAAATTGACCAATATAGGTGTGAAAAAAGAATTTGTAATTACAGTTTATAAGAGCAAACAAATAAATGCTAAAAATAACAATGCAGTTGATTTAAATAATATGCTTGAAGATTTTTATCTTAAAGAAATGACAAAGTCTTATACAAAAGAAGGAGATGCAAGAGAGATATATGAAGTTTTATTAAATAAGGGTGAAGAGATTATTTTTTATCTAAGACTAAACAATCCAAATAGAGCCAAGATTGGGTCTAAATATACAACACAAGTTGACGTGACATCTAGCAAATGTCCTGATTTATATATTTCAAAAACATTAAATACTGAATTTATTGATGGAGAATAGTATAAAATTATTTGAGAATTAATAAGTTCAATCAAAAAATTATAATCATGAAAAATATTTTACTTTCCGTATATAGATTATCCCAAAAAAATAAAATAACATTTACCTTCTTAGTTTTTTTATTATTAGGGACCTTGTTTTCTTATAGTCAGCAAACTGTAGATACTTATATAACAATTGATAAAACAATTACACCAGTTACTGGAGTTTGTAATCAATTCGATGTAGAAATTTCAATGACGGCTACGCAGCCACATAAACCAATAGAAGTAATGTTAGTGATCGACAGATCAGGTAGTATGGATGATGTTATACCTGGTGACACTTTTACTTCAATGCATTATGCTAGAGAAGCAGCTGTAAATTTTATAAATGAAATTTTTCTTTCGGCTAACAACCCAACAGGCAATAATAAGGTCGGTATTGTTAGTTATTCTGATACTGCAAGATTAGATAGTGGATTATTGGATCATAATGGTCAAGCTACTTTAATTAGTGCTGTAAATTCATTAAGAGCTTCGCGTTATACAAATATTGCCCATGGTATTATAATGGCAGATGACGAACTAAAAAATCATGGAACCTGGGATTGTGCAACCCATAGATCAATAGTTGTTTTAGCTGATGGGGCGGCCAACAGGAGACTAAATAATATCTCGTGCACTCGAGAACCTATCGTGCACACACTCTGCACTACCGCAGCAGTAGATGCTGGACAGGCAGCTCAAACTCATAGTATAGGTGTGGAAAATTATGAGACCAGTGTATATTCAGTAGGTCTATTTGGAGGTGTTGACATTGGAGCTCAGCGAGACATAGCACAAGAAACAATGCTTTGGTTGTGCAGTGATGACACGATTCCTAGTGATTATTTTTTTGAGACATTAAGTGGCCCAAACTTACAAGGTATTTATGATCAGATTTTAGGACAATTGCTTTATGCAGCAAAACAAATTACTGGAACATCAATGGTTACGGATACTCTAGGGAGTGGCTTTACATTAGTTGGGGGTGTTACTGTCTCGGAAGGCTTTACATCGTTCATTGGTCAGACTATTTCTTGGGATTTAGAATTACTTACTGTTGGAACAGTAACAATGAATTATAGAATTGAAGCAGATTCTGATGCTTGTGGACAATCAGCTGCCTCAAGCTCAACGATGTACTTTGAGGATTCTAATTGTTCTATAGAAACTGTGACTTTTGAAAACCCGACTTTTTGTGTTCCGTGCCCAACTGTAATAACTGATGTTACTCGAGCAACAGGCTGTCCAAATACTTTTGATTTTTCTATAACTGAGATAGATGACGGAGAATGTGCAGGTACACCTACTTATTCCTATTTATGGGAGTTTTATGATACAGACTCTTTACTCGATACGAGTACATTAGCTTCAGGTTCGGTAACACTAGCCGATGTAACATCAATAACTAATCTAAGTGTATTTTTAACAACCACTGTAAATACTGAACATGGTTGTTTTCATTTTTCAGATTTAGCAGTAGAAAAAACCTTTATACTTTATCCTGTAGTAGCCGTTTCAATTACTGACCAAACTAATGCATCCTGTTCTGGAAGTACAGATGGAGCAATTGATATAACAGTTACAGGAGGAAAACCGAACTTAAACTATGCATGGACAGGACCAAGTGGTTTTACAGCTACAACGGAAGATCTAACAGGACTTGCAGCAGGAGTTTATCAAGTAACGGTAACCGATGCGAATTCATGTTTTGCAACCGCGAATACAACGATTACAGCTATTGATACTGAAGCACCGGTAATCACAGGTTTAATTACCGATACAACAGTTGAAGGTTGTAGTGTAAGTGATGCTCCACCAGCTGAAACAACAGTTATTGGATTAGAGAATCTTCCGGGAACTTTGGATATATTAGATAATTATAGTGACGATGCAAATATTATAGTTTCAAGTTCCGACAGTTCAACAGGCACATGTCCAATAGTAATAACAAGAACCTATACGGTAACAGATGAGTGTAGCAATACGAGTGTTGCGTTTACTCATATTATCAATGTAGACGATGACACGGCACCTGTTATTACAGGATCAATTACTGATACGACAGTAGAGGGATGTGATGTAGGAGTAGCAGCAGCGGCAGAGACCACAGTTTCAGGTCTTGAAGGTTTGGCTGGGGATTTATTAATTACAGATGCATGTAGTTTAGATGCAGATATTACAGTTTCTAGTTCAGATGCTGTATCAGGCACATGTCCAATAGTAATTACAAGAACATATACGGTAACAGATGAGTGTAGCAATACGAGTGTTTCATTCACACATATTATCAATGTAGACGATGACACGGCACCTGTTATTACAGGATCAATTACTG
>JAOZLL010000167.1 GCA_029934835.1 Flavobacteriaceae bacterium
TTTCAAGCGGCAAAGCTAGTCTTTTTTAATGAATAGTAAAACTTAGTGTTTTTTGCACATTTGGACTTAATCTTTTAGCTAGGTTTTGTAGTTTAATACTATCTTTTTCTGTAGATAACCAGAGGTCATTGAGTAGTAATCCGGAGAGATATTGATCAAAATTTTGATGTATATAGTGATAGAGAAATTCTTGATTTTCAATAATGATATTATTAATTTTTATATTGATTTCTTCCAATTTCATATAATCATTTTCCATACGTGCTTTCTGTAATTGTGGAAAGAGGTAATCAATTTTACGGTAGATTTCTTCAGATTGTTTACGAATTACTTTTAACTCATCATTGATTGCTGAATTACTTATACTACTTGATTGCATCTGTAAAGTGTTTAATTCTATTTGACAAGAATCCTTATCTAAAATAAAAGTGAAGCTACTCTCATGATTTTTTAGTTGTAATAAGGCTTTATGAGGATAAGAAATAGTGCCTGAAAAATTAAATTTATTTTGTTGAATACGCGTTGAATCCTTTATGACAAGTTGTTTGTTCTCCAGGAGTATTAATAAAATAGTTTCTTGTTCTTTATCGAAAGCTTGTCCGTTGATAAAATAATTTGTTTTTGTAGTATTTTTTAAAACAGTATTATGTTGGTCTTTACAAGAAAGAAAAGTAAATAAAGCAAAAGAAAAGAGCAAAATTTTATACATAATTAATCCTTATATAGGTTTTTGGATTTAGTAAAAACACTAAAGAATTTCTTAATTTTATTTAAAAATGGATTTATATTAATCATTCCTTTATCTTGAGTTGCACGATAGGTTAGATAAATACCAAAAGGTAATAGTAACAGGGTTGAAAACCAGCCTCCTAATCGGTAATTAATAGTACTAGTTTCAGCCATATTTGCTGAAAATGTAGATAAAAAATGGTAAGTAAGGTATATTAAAATAGCTAAAACCATAGGTAATCCAAAACCTCCTTTTCGAATCAAAGAACCTAGTGGTGCCCCAATAAGAAATAATAATAATGCGCTAAAGGCTAAAGCAATACGCTTATGAGTTTCAGTGTCTATCATATTCAGATATTTTCTTTTCCTTTTGAATTGAGTTTCAGAATTTGAAAAATTGTCTAAAGTTCGATTTAGCATACTTACGGCTGATTCTAATACCTGAACTTGATTTTTAGTATCAAAATTAGATAGAATGGGCATCTCTAATTGATTAACAGGTACACTATCATTTATTGTTACTAATTTTTTGGCTTTAATCCTATCAGTTATTGTATTTGCTTTGTTGATGATAAAATTATCATAAACTATTTTAAGGGAATCTGAATATATATCAAGTTGCTGAAAACTTAGCATCTCGCGATCAGATTTATATTTTTCTGAATCAATACCATCAGTATTAAATGATGATATATCAATATTTACAGTATAGGTGTCAAAATGAGTTTTAGAAAAAGGCATGTTAGTGCGTTCCTTTTTTTTACTGCCTCTATGCCAATGTTCCTCGTAATAAAATCCATCTTTAAGAAATAAACTCATGTATTTACTTCCTTCTTCAGAAGAAATTATTCCATTTTTAGCAGTAATAGTATTTATGGTTCCGTTATTCTTTTTAGTTTGGTAAATAATGACGTTTCTTAATTGATTTTCTTCTTCACCATATTTATCATCAAATTTTATTATATAACCAGGGATATCGGTATTAAAAGTACCTTCTACGAATGCTAGTGATGGTTTTTGTTTTTTAATATTAGAATACAGATTTTTCTGTTTTAAAACTGCCCAAGGGAAAGCATAATTTAAAAAATATAAATTGACAAAACTTAAGAGTACAACTAATGAAAAAAGAGGTAACAACAAACGTTGTAGTGAAACTCCAGCTGATTTAATGGCAGAAAACTCATAATTTTCAGAAAAAGTACCTAGCGTCATTATTGATGAAAGTAAAATAGCAATGGGAATTGCCCGAGGTATCGTTATTATAGTTACATAATAAACATATTTGAGTAAAATGCCTAGTGTGATTCCTTTACCAGCCAATTCATCAAATATTAGCCAAATAGCTTGCATGATTAGTATAAATAATGCAATTAAGAATGTAAACAAAAAGGGTCTAATGAAACTCGCTATTATATATCGGTTTAATATTTTCACAGTTTAGTTAACTTGTAGAATAATTCTTAAATGGTGAAAATACTATAAATAGTAAAATTCAGCTACAAAGATAGCTGTTATATTTGAGTTAAAAATTATAAATTTTGCTATTATCTAGCTCAAGAATAGGTCTTATTTTTACTGTGAGTTGATATTGTTAGTAGTTTTTATTATCAGTACTCAATTCATCTAATTCATCCATTTGCTTTAATATATCCATGGTAGCCTTTGCTTCTTTTTCATTGACAATACTGATGGCACTTCCCACATGAACGAGTACATAATTACCTATTTTGGCTTCGGGAACCATGGCGAGATTTACATCTTTAACAATACCACTGAAGTTAACCTTTGCCATACGGAATATTTCATCGACTTGGTTGTCAATACTGGTGATTTGTCCTGGGATTGCTAAACACATAGTTAGTTAAAAGTTTAAGGTTTGTAAAGTTAAAAGTTTCAATATAATACCAAAACAGTCTTGAGTCTTTTGTCTATTAGTCTTTCATTTTTTTTAGCCATTCATACCATTTTTCCATTCCTTCTCCAGTTGTGGCAGAAACTTCAAAAAAAATAAGATTCGGATTGAGTTGTTTGGCATATTCCTTGGCTGTTTCAATTTTGAAATTGACATAGGGTAAGAGGTCAATTTTGTTGATGATACAAACTTGTGAACCTGCAAACATATCAGGATATTTTATAGGTTTATCATCACCTTCAGTTGTACTGATAATAACGATACGTTTGTTCTCACCTAAATCAAATAATGAAGGACAGACCAAATTTCCAACATTTTCTATCATTAAAATTGAGTTGTCTTTAAGGTCTAATTTTTTTACAGCATCAAAAACCATATCACTTTCTAGGTGA
>JAOZLL010000168.1 GCA_029934835.1 Flavobacteriaceae bacterium
CTAACCAAAAATTGTCCAAAAAAAGGGTTAATCTAACCATTCTTTGGACAAATGGTGCTATTTCTGGTAATTTTGTCGATTTATGATGTTTTTAAAACGAAATAAGTAGTAAAAGTTGTCGAAACGGCTAAAAAAAAGCTAATTTAAACAGTTTTGGACAGGATGTGTAAGAGTTGGAATATCATCAAATGTTTTCCAGAGAATAAGGTGTTGTGTTAATCAACTAAGAATTTAAAAATATTTTATATCACTTAGCCTGGACTTTTTGAATTTTTACAGTTATAATTCACACTATGAAAAACATATATATAGATTTATTTTCTGGATGCGGTGGGCTTTCTTTAGGATTTGAAACAACTGGGTTCAAGCTTGGTTTTGCTGTAGAGAAATCTAGCATGGCTGGTGAAACTTTTTATCATAATTTAATTGAAACTATCAAAGATGAAAATCAATGGATAAACTATCTTAATAGATCTATAGAGCAGAAGCTAGAAGCTGGTTTATTCATTGGGGAAACTTTAGAACTACTAGAAAGACCAGATTTACTTGAAAAAACGAAAAGAAGATTAGGAGAAATTGATTTAATTGTAGGAGGACCACCTTGTCAAGGATTTTCGTTAGCAGGTAGACGCAACCCTAAAGACCATCGTAATGAACTTCCTTGGCAGTTTTTAGAATATGTTGAAATTTTTAAACCAAAAGCTGTATTAATGGAAAATGTATTAGGAATGAGGCAACGATTCAATAAGCATAATGAAGATGCCCCATTTTCTCAGATTAAAAACCTTTTAGAAACAGGTTTTGGGGAAGATAGTGAAGCAACACAATACGTTGTTCAGGAACTACAATTAAATGCTATGCATTATGGTGTACCACAGCATAGACCTAGAGTATTATTATTGGGTATTAGAAAAGATATTGCAATAAAGAATAATCTTTTTGCAACTAAAGATATTTGGCATTCAAAAAATTATTATACTGATGAGGAAATATCTCCTCTTTGTCCAAAACCAACAATTAAAGAGAAAGATATACTAACTGTAAAAGATGCTATTGGTGATTTTTTTAATGAACCTTTTGACAACAAGGAATATATTGAAAGACTTAATCAAAAAAGTGGGTTTAGAAAGGCTATCCAGAAAGGTACTTTATTTGAAGCTAATAATAACTTACGTAAACATACTGAAAAAGTAGAACAACGATTCAGGCTGTATCAATACTTCTCGCTAAATGGTATCTCTACAAAAGTTTTTAATTACGCAGCTAAATACTCGTCAACAAAGGATAAAACCTTTATGAATCAAATAGAAGCAGAGATAGAGAAATGTAATTTCCCTGCAATAGCTCCAGATGAAACAATTATTGCAACAAAAAAAGAAGACTTGATCGAAAAGATTATTTTTTTAGAAACGAAGAAACATTCTCAACGACCATTAAAGCTTGATTCACCATCTCCAACGGTTGTAAGTGTACCTGATGATATTATACATCCATTATCTCCAAGAACTATGTCTGTTCGTGAACAAGCAAGGTTTCAATCCTTCCCTGATTATTTTGAATTTAGATCAAAGGAAACAACAGGTGGTGTTAAACGAAAAACTGAAGTTCCACAATATACCCAGGTAGGTAATGCAGTGCCTCCACTAATGGCAAAAGCTATTGCGGAACATATTGCTAAACTGTTAAATTAAAATATGAAAATTCATTATCTATTTGCGTTAGTGAGTCCAATAGTGTCGTTCTGATATTGGGGTTAATTCCATTTGATAGATTTCTATTAAAAATCTCTTTAAGAGAACTTGCAACATTATTCCTTGTTGGGTGACCCCAATAATTCCCCCCTGATAAGGTTATAACTCTTTTTACAGCAACAGAATTATGATTAATTCTATCTGGATTTGTAGTTGGTACGGTAGCAAAGGAATACGAGAAACTATTAAAACTATTTAATGAATAATTATTTATTCCTACGCTAATATTATTATTTTTAAAACTTTGCGCATTGTAAACCATATCCCACAGCATAGGTATTTGGGCATTATCATTCCAATTTGTCTTACATTGTATTACATTAATATCCATACTGTTTGCATCTCTGTCAACAAGTATATTTAATGCCGATAAATAATTAAAGTTCCCCCTTGTATCGAACAGCTCGGTATTTTCAAATATATCAGCTCCAGATAGATTTTGTATATCTTCAGAATATTCATTCTCATCCGGAAAAACAATAACAATAAGATCTGCTTCTGTATTTGAAGGAGAAGCACCATACATCACAGTTAAAGCATCAGATATTGGCGTGGGAACATTTGCTTTTTTTTGTTTTATAACTACAACATTTGTATTAATAAGACATAAATTTAGATACCAACATACTAGAGCTTCCCATGTTGTTCCTCCTACGCTTACTGCAGATTGAGTTCTTCCTGTATTGGTTGTACCAAATACTTCAGCTAGAGAATCACCTAAATCAAGTATCTTGGATGTATCATATGTTGTACCTATAAGTATTTTACTTCTTACTGCGTCTTTCCAAGCGTTATCCCAGTTTTGATGAAATGAATTTAATGCAAAAAGATCATTAATTACTTTTTTTCGAAGATGTTCAATTATATTAGCCATCAATATTCTCTAATTCTATAAAAAGTTGTGAAATTTGAATATCTAATGCAGTAGCAATTTTTTGGATATTTTTTAAAGTAATATTTTTTTCGCCTCTTTCTACTACTCCGATATATGTTCGATGTATTCCTACTAAGGAGGCAAAGTCTTCTTGTGAGAGACCTAATCTGTTTCTTTCTATTCTGATTTGATTTCCAAATGCTTTTAATATATCTTTATTCATTGTTTACTTTATAGAAAAAACAGTCTATAAGTCTACAGTCTATAAGTATCATCTGAAAGATTTCCCTATTTTTACAGCATAGATAAAATTAGAGAGTTATGGAAAAATTAGAAATAGTAGATTTTCAATAATTGTTCTTTAATAGAATGCCCATTATGTTAACCGCCATTCTTCGG
>JAOZLL010000072.1 GCA_029934835.1 Flavobacteriaceae bacterium
TGATTTATATAAAAAATTAGATAAACTTCCTACTGATAAAAAAGCTGAAATTGAAGAAGCTATAATGGAAGTATATAAAACCCAACCTGATATTGCTATGGTTAATAGTGATAAAGGGATTACCAATCTACACAATTCAAATGATGTAATTATTGATGCATCTATGCCAGTGGTTATTAGAGATGGTGGTAAAATGTGGAATTGGAATGGAAAATTGCAAGAAACTAAAGCTGTTATTCCAGATAGAACCTATGCTACATTTTATAATGAAAGTGTCGAAGAATGCAAATTAAATGGGCAATTTAACGTAGCCACCATGGGTAATGTTGCTAATGTTGGGCTAATGGCTCAAAAGGCAGAAGAGTATGGTTCGCACCCTACTACTTTTGAAATCATTGAAGACGGACAAGTAGATGTAATTGATGAAAATGGAAAAGTTTTAATGTCACATAATGTTGAAAAAGGTGATATCTGGAGAATGTCTCGAACAAAAGACATCCCTGTTAAAGATTGGGTAAGATTAGCAGTTGAAAGAGCAAGATTAACAGGTGATCCTGCAATATTTTGGTTAGATAGAAATAGAGCTCATGATTCCATTATTATTTCAAGAGTTAACACTTACATAAAATCGCACAATACTGACGGATTAAAAATTTATATTTTGACTCCAGTTGAGGCCATGAAATATACTTTAAGGAGAGTTAGAGAAGGCAAGAATACCATATCGGTTACAGGAAATGTTTTTAGAGATTATTTAACTGATTTATTTCCAATATTAGAATTAGGGACATCTGCCAAAATGCTTTCCATTGTTCCTTTAATCGCAGGTGGTGGATTGTTTGAAACAGGTGCTGGTGGTTCTGCCCCAAAACACGTACAACAATTTGTTGCTGAAGGTCATTTAAGATGGGATTCATTAGGTGAATTTTTAGCTTTTGCTGAATCTTTACGTTTTATCTCACAAAAAACAGATGATAAACGCATTGACATCTTAACAGAAACATTAGATGAAGCAAATGACGCTTACCTTAGTAATAACAAATCACCTTCTAGAGTGGTTGGAGAACCAGATGCAAAGGCAAGTCATTATTATTTAGCAACTTACTGGGCTAAAGCATTAGCAAACCAAAAACAAGATGCAGCTCTAGCATTAAAATTTAGCACTATAGCAGATGCACTTGAAAGCAATGAATCCAAAATAATAGATGAATTATTAGCGGTAGAAGGTAACCCACAAAACCTTGATGGCTATTATAAACCTAATTTTGAAAAAGCAAGTGCATCCATGAGACCAAGTCCTACATTAAATAAGATTATTGCATCTATTTAAACAGTAATTAAATGCTAAAAAAATCCGATTTGAAATTTATAATTTCAAATCGGATTTTTTATTGAATATACGTTTGTGTTTACTTGTTAATACGGGTCGGGTCACGTATAAAAGTTGAATAGTTTTATCAGAAGTTATAAGTTTTACTTGAATTATTCAATTATTTGGTCTTACTTTATAAACAACATATATATGTCAATATCTCTTTAAAGAAACTGCAAATATATTTGCGTTAGGCAAAACCTTAGAGAAAGATGAGAATTCAATAACCTAGTACAACAAATCACATTTTGTAGATTTATTGTTATGAAAGAAAAAAGTTACTGAAGACTCACATTAGAAGAGTGTTATAAAATCAAAGTTCTTTCACAGGTTAGTGAGTCAGTTTATGAGATTGCTAATGCGTTAAATTGACCTCGTTCTACAATAACTAGAGAGATTAAAAGAGGTATGTTTTTGTTCGTTATTAACTAGACGGTAATAAGACGAAAAGACAAAAGACGTAAGACGTTCACTCAGAACTAATTATAGAAATAATAATTTCGGTTAATATCCATCGGGTTAATAAGATATATCGTTTTCGGATAAAAGACTTAAAGTATTAAATATAAAAGTATGAGTTTACCCTGACAAAAATATTTCATGTCAGTAAAACATAGATATTTATGTTCGCAAATATCTAAAAATAAACACATATACCAGTAACAACAGAATGCCTTTATATGTAACTTTGCATTGAAATTTAGTTTAATAAATTAACAATTAAGTAATGGCTAATATAACAAAACAAGAAGCGTTGAATTATCACGCACAAGGAAGACCTGGTAAGATTCAGGTTGTTCCTACAAAACATCACCGAACACAACGAGATTTATCTTTAGCATATACTCCTGGAGTTGCCGATCCTTGTTTAGAAATTGAGAAAAATAATGAAGATGCCTATAAATATACCGCAAAAGGTAATTTAGTAGGTGTAATTTCAAATGGCACCGCCGTTTTAGGACTAGGAGACATTGGGGCAGTAGCGGGAAAACCTGTTATGGAAGGAAAAGGCTTACTGTTTAAAATTTTTGCAGACATTGATGTCTTTGATATTGAGGTTAATGAAAAAAATATTGATGATTTTATTAAAACAGTTAAAGCAATTTCACCAACTTTTGGAGGTATTAATCTCGAAGATATTAAGGCCCCAGAATGTTTTGAAATAGAAAACAGATTAAAAGAAGCTCTTGATATTCCAGTAATGCATGACGACCAGCATGGAACTGCAATAATTACCGGAGCTGGTTTAATAAATGCTCTCGAACTTGTTGGTAAAGATATTAAAAATATAAAATTGTTTGTGAGTGGTGCAGGAGCTGCCGCATGTGCCTGTACAAAAATGTATGTACAGCTAGGTGTTGATATTAACAATATTATTATGACCGATATTAATGGCATTCTTACAAAAGATAGAACCGATTTAAGCATTGTAAACAAGGATTTTGCTACAAACAGAGATGTTAAAACAATAGCAGAGGGAATAAAAGATGCTGATGTATTTTTAGGTCTTTCGGCTGGAGGTGTTTTAAAACCAGAGATGTTAAAATCTATGGCAAAAAATCCAATAGTTTTTGCAATGGCAAATCCTACTCCAGAAATTTCTTACGAAGAGGCAATGGCAACTCGTAAAGATTTAATTTTTGCAACAGGTCGTTCCGATTATCCAAACCAAATAAATAATGTATTAGGATTTCCTTATATTTTTAGAGGTGCATTAGATGTTAGAGCTACTGCAATAAACGAAGAAATGAAAATGGCTGCAGTGTATGCTATTGCGGCATTGGCAAAAGAACCAGTCCCAGATATTGTAAAAAAGGCCTATAATAATGAGGATATGTCATTTGGTAGAGAATATATTGTGCCAATACCTTTAGATCCAAGATTAATAGAATTTGTTCCTCCCGCAATTGCAAAAGCAGCTATGGATTCTGGTGTAGCGCGTCACCATATAACTGATTGGGACGAATATAAAGAAGAATTATTAGAGAGAATGGGTATTGACCACGGAATAATGCGTGGTATGACTGCAAAAGCGAAATCTAATCCTAAAAAAGTTGTATTTAGTGATGCTAATAATATAAATGTTATTCAGGCTGCTCGCTTACTCAAAGATGATGCAGTTGCGATTCCAATATTAGTAGGAGATAAAAATCGTATTAATAAATTAGCAACAGATAAAAATATTAAAATATCAGATATAGAGATAATTGATAATATTAGTGACGATATTAAAGAACAAAGAACAAAATATGCAGAATTGTTTTTTAAAAAACGAGACAGAAGTGGTATTTCAATGGTTGGTGCCGAAAGGTTGATGTTAGATAAAAACTATTTTGGTGCAGCAATGGTAGAATCAGGTGATGTAGATGCTATGATTTCAGGAGTAACATCACCTTATGCTGATGTTATTCGTCCAGCACTTCAAGTTGTTGGCAAGCGAGATGATGTAAATATAATTGCAGGAATGTATATGTTACGTACAAAAAAAAGACCTTACTTTTTTGCAGATACAACAATTAATATGTATCCAACAACCGAAGATTTGGTTGATATATCACTTTTAGCTAAAGAAAAAATTGAAGAATTTGGTGTTGAACCAGTAATGGCGATGCTATCATATTCAAACTTTGGTTCTGCAACAGGCGACTCTTCAACAATAGCTAAAAAGGCAATATCAATTCTTCATGATAAACATAAAGAATTGATAATAGATGGAGAAATGCAAGCTAATTTTGCATTAAATAAGGAATTACGAGATATTAGATATCCATTTACAAAACTTAAGGGTAAAGATGTGAATACATTAATATTTCCTAACTTAAACTCTGGCAATATTACTTATAAAGTAATGCAAGAAATAGGCTCGTCAGAAGCTATTGGACCAATTGTTATGGGATTAAATAAACCTATACACGTATTGCAATTATCAAGCTCGGTTAGAGAGATTGTTGATATGGCAACTATTGCCGTAGTTGATGCACAAAAATCATAAGAAGAAGTAACAGTATGCATAAAACTAATCTTATCACAATAGATAATGTTAGCTTAATATATTATTTAGGATTTTTTTAATTATTTGTTTATATCAATAAATAAACGAATAGTTAAAAAATCTTTTTGGTCATTTTGTCAATAAACATTATTAATTAGTCTTAAAATTGTATTATATAAATATATTTATTTCTCGTATTTGCAATACGAGTATCATAATTAAAAATATATAAATGGCTAACTTTATAAAACAAGATGCGTTAGATTATCACTCACAAGGAAGACTAGGTAAAATTGAAGTTATTCCAACAGAATCATACAGCACGTATAGAGATTTTTATTCAGCATACTCACCAGGAGTAGCAGAACCGTGTTTAGAAATTGAGGAAAATCCAGAATATGTATATAAATATACAGCTAAAGGAAATTTAGTAGCTGTAATATCAAACGGAACAGCTGTTCTTGGTCTAGGAAACTTAAGTGCAATAGCAAATAAGCCTGTAATAGAAGGAAAAGGTTTATTGTTTAAGATTTTTGCAGATATAGATGTATTTGACATTGAAGTAGACACTAAGGATATTGATTTTATGGAAATAAAAGTCAAGTTTTATTACTTCTGATATTAGAGCCCTGATAGATGATTTGAAATTTATAAATTTACAAAATATATAACTTTTGTAAAATGCAAACTTAAGTTACAACATAATATATATGTTAATGTCTTTTTAAAGAAACTGCACATATATTTGCGTTGCTAAAGTAACTTCTCAATATGGGGTATTTGTATTCAAAAAGTATACTATAATTTTAGAAATCACACTAAAATATTAACAACTATTTTTAGTCCTCAACTTTTATTCTGAACTCGATAATACAGTGATTTAATAAGAAAATTACAGATCAATAGTTCTTAGGTATTGAAGTTTTGCTTTCCAAACTTCTAATTCATCTTTATGATTATCAATAGTTGTTATGATTTTTTTTATCATAGGATTTGATTCATCTGCATTAGAGAAAAACTGCATATTGTTTTCTAACTGTTGTTTTTCTTTGGTAACAAAATCTAATTTCTTACGAACAAATTGAATTTCATACTCTAACTTTCTCATATCTTGTTGTTCTACAATATTATCAATCATATTACGATAACGTAACATGGTCGTTTCTTTCTTATTTAGAGAAAGTTTATCAAAATAAATATCTAAAAATTTATTAAACTTAGTATCAACATAGCGTTGCGCCTTAGGAACAGCACCAAATTCTCTCCATTCTTTAATAAACACTTTCAACTGAGCTATATCTGGCTTAAATTCTTCATTTTTTGCCTCCGTTTTTAATTTTTCTAGATATTCTTTCTTTTCCTTATAAATTGCCATTCTTTCTTCATCAGCTTCATCTTGCTGATTGTGTAATTTATCAAAGAAATGATTACAGGCTTCTTTAAATCTATTCCAAATTTTATCAGAATGCTTTCTTGGTACATGACCTATTGTTTTCCATTCTGCTTGAATACGTTTCATTACATCAGTTACACTATCCCAATCTTCACTCTCTCTCAAGGATTCCGCTTGCTCCACCAACTTCATTTTTTTATCTAAGTTGTCTTGTTGGTCTTGCTTAATATCCTTGTAAAAAGCATTTTTCTTTTGATTAAATAATTTAGTCGCCTCTTTAAATTTATTCCAGATAATTTCATTTTTTGAACGCGGAACTCTTCCTAAATCAAAAAATTGTTGGCGTAAGGTTCCAATTTTTTTAATACTCTTTTGCCAATCATTATGTGTTTTGTTTTCAGCTGTATCAAAGGCAGCGATTTCAGTAATTACTACTTCTTTTTTTACTAAATTTTCTTGATACTTCACTTTCATAGCATCAAAAAGATCATGACGCTTATCGTGTATTTTTTTTGTGGCATTTGAAAAACGTTCCCATATTTCTTCTCTATGTTTACGAGAAACAGGTCCTATTTCTTCTTTCCACATTCTATGTAAAATCTGTAACTCATCAAAGGCTGCTTTAACACCAGTACTTTCGGCAAGCTCTTCTGCTTTTTCTACGAGTTTTAATTTTTTATCATAATTATGTTTAAAATCTAATTCTCTTAAATCATGACTTAAGTGCAATAAATCATAGAATCGTTCTACATGAAAATGATAGGTACGCCATGTATCTGTATAATGATCTCGTGAAACAGGTCCTACAGAACGCCAGTCTGCTTGAATTTCTTGAAACTTTTTATACATAGAATTAGCTTCTCCTTCTTCAATCAAAACTTTTAATCGCTCTATGATTGCTTGTTTTTGAATCAAATTATTTTGATACTTCGTATCTAGCTCTTTATAATACTTTTGACGTAATTTTTTATAATCTAATAATACTTTATTGTATTGCTTTTGAATAGGATTTTCATAATGAAAGTCAATTGTATTTCCTCCTTCGGCTAAAAACGAAGTTTTGGCATCTGAGAGTAATTTTCCAAATTGTTGGTTAAATACTTTTTTTAAGACCTCAATATGTTTATTAATAGCTTGAATAGGATGGATATTCATTAACTCTTCAATAGTAGCCACAACACCATCTATATCTAATAGCTTGTAATCTTCCATTGGTACCTCAGGAACTTCGTGAAGATTTGCTGATTTTTCAGCCACATGCTTTTCTATTTCAGCAACAGCCTCTTTTGCCTCGTTACCTTCATCTTTTACCTCAACAGTTTTCTCAATTTTCTTTTCTTTTTTTTCTTCAATGACGACTTCTTTTTTTTCTTCTACTAACTCTTTTTTCTCCTCTAAAACAATCTCTTCTGACTTTTCAGCTATAAGTTCTATTTTTACAGCTTCCTCATTTCCTTCAATAATTGGTGTTTCTTCAGATTTTGGATCTATATTATCTTTTTTCTCTACTGAATCATTGGTCTCAGCATGCTGGTTCTCAGTTGCTTCTGGCAACTTGTTATCTTGATTTTCTAACATATTATAATGTTTATGGTTCCTAAATAGTTGTTAAAGATACTAATTGCCACTCATTAGGCAAAGAAATCTTTATTATAAATAAGATGTAGTTGGTGAAATTTCGTTGCGTCTTAATAGTCTTAAGCCTAAATAACAAAGAATCTATTAGGTAATACTATAAAGTCCATATTTTCCAAGCTTTTTCTGCTTGATTTTGTAGCATTTGCAAGCCATTTTGAATACTTGCTCCTTGTTTTTTTGCATTATTTAAAAACAGCGTTTCTTTTGGATTATAGACTAGATCAAAAACAAGATGTTTATTTGTAAGATATTGATAGGGTATATCAGGACAAATAGCAACCTCTGGAAAAGTTCCTATTGGTGTAGTATTTACAATAATTTGATGTGAATCAAATAAAGATTCATTCAAATCTTGATAGGCAATAATGGCATTAGATTTAGGATTGCGTGAAACCAATTTTACCTGTATTCCAATAGAAGTTAATGCCTCTTTAACAGCTTTTGATGCACCACCAGTGCCTAGTATTAAAGCTTTATTATGATGTCTTTTAAGCTTGGGTTTAATAGACTCCAAAAAACCATAAATATCTGTGTTATATCCTATTAATTCATTGTTTTTTATCAAAACAGTATTTACTGCTTGTATCGTTTCAGCAGAGCTATCTAGTTTGTCTAAATAGGGAATTATTATTTCCTTATAGGGAATGGTCACATTAAAACCTTGTAATTTAGAAACTTCATCTAACAAAAAGTGAGCTAAATCTGATTCATTTTCAAATTCAAAATTCTCATAAAAATGGTTCTCTAAATTTAAAGTCTTAAACTTTTCTACAAAATATGATTTTGAGAAAGAATAGGATAAGGTCTCACCTATTAAACCAAAATATTTTGATTTTTTTATGCTTGACGTTGTCCCCATTTTTCTAATATAATGATAAGAATAAAACCTAAAATAGCTAGTAGAATTGCATAAGTCAATTGATTGTCACCTGCATACTGAAAAGGTGAAACACTTTTATCTTTTAGTACAAGTAGCTTATCTCCTATTTTTAGGGTTTCTAAAACTTCTTTCCATGGCCAAATCTTATTTAAAGCTCCAATAATAAAACCTGTAAGTACCGCTAAAGTACTATTACGATAATGATCTAAAATATATTTTAATAGTCTAGAAAAAGTCAATAACCCAATAACAGCACCTAGACCAATTAGAGCGATTTTATCAATTTCTCTTTGATGAACTGCATTTAATACAATTTGATACATTCCTAATAAGACTAAAATAAAGGCTCCTGATATTCCAGGTAGAATCATAGCACATATAGCAAGTGATCCAGATAAGATGAGATAAAATGCATTAGGATTTACACCTACTACTGGTTGCAATTGTGTAATGAAATAAGCAAAAGCTATCCCTAAGCCGAGTGATAGAAATGTAACAATATTCCAATTTTTAATTTGTTTTCCTACAAATAATATACTGGCTAGTACTAATCCAAAAAAGAAAGACCAAACTAGAATAGGATATGTTTCTAGGAGATGACTTAATAGTTTTGCTAAAGACAGTACACTTATTAAAATTCCTATAAATAAAGACAATAAAAAATTTCCATTAATGCTATCCCATACTTTTTTTAACCCATTTTCTTTAAAGTTTTTTAGAAGCTTAAAATCTATAGTATTAATGCTTTCAAGCAACTCATCATAAATTCCAGAGATAAAAGCAATGGTTCCACCAGATACTCCAGGAACTACGTCAGCTGCGCCCATAGCCATCCCTTTTAAGGTGATTATTAGGTAATCAAATGTTTTGCGATTTCGCATTAGTAATCTAAAATTTTGAAATGATTAAAGGGTAGAATTTCTATATCGCTGCACGATAGTTTTTACTACTGTATTATTATGAACTACAGGAAATAAGCTTTGAAATTCTCTATATTTTTGGATATTAATGTGTAGGGCATTTTGTAAGTGTGTAACTCCTAAGTCATTACTCTTAATTGAAAAATGCAGTCCACTAAGTCGGTATTCAATTTCAGCATACTTATGAAAGTAAACCTCTGCTCTAAATAAGGTTTTGATTGCACCTTTATAATCACCAATAAAATAATAAGCATCAGATAGAGCTAAATGGATTTCTAAAGAATTATCATTAAGATCTAAACACTTTTGAAAAGCTTTTGCTGCTTCTGCAAAAAAAGCAATCTTTAGATTAGATTCGGCATAGATTTTCCAATACTTAGGATTTTCATCATCAATATTAATGAGTTGATTGATATAAAACAATGCTTTTTGATAGTCTTCCTTCTGAAAATACAAATCTGCCAAAGCAATTAGAGGCTTGTCTAAGAAAGGATCTTGATCATTAGATTTAAGATAGTATTCTTTAGCCTTTTCAATATTATTCAATTCTTGAAAACAGCTTCCTATTCGTAAATAAGCATAGGCAGTAGGATCATCTAATTCAATCGTAACCAAATAGTTTGCAATTGCCTCATCATAACGTTTTAATGATTCTAATGTTTTTGCTTTTTCTATAT
>JAOZLL010000169.1 GCA_029934835.1 Flavobacteriaceae bacterium
GTTCCTCCTTGAATATCATCAGGGTTTAGTTTACCGGTTCTTGCTTTTAAGGCTAGACTGTTTACTATACTTGCCATGGTGACGAGACTTAATTCATCTGCATTTTTAATCACAGGAACGATAAGATTACCATTGGGTAAAGCAGCAGCCATTCCTAAGTTTATTGCTTTTTTCTTAATAATATTCGTGCCGTCAACGCTTACATTAACCATTGGGTATTCCTTAATACATTGTGCAATAGCATGCATTAAAATAGGTGTAAAGGTTAATTTTTCTCCTTTTTGTTGTAAGAATTGGTCTTTGATATTTTTACGCCATGTAACGATATTGGTTACATCAATTTCTATAAAAGATTGAACATGTGCTGAAGTCTGAATAGAATTTACCATATGCTTGGCAATGAGTTTCCCCATTCGATCCATTGGTACGATTTCATCATCCATAGCCATTTGAATAGGCTTTTCTGCTGTTACAGTTTCTTTAACTACGGAACTTTGTTTTTGAGATTCTGTTAGGTCAACTACTTGTTGTGTTGCTTTAGTCTTACGATTATCTAAATAAGCTAAAAGATCATTTTTTGTCAGACGTTGTTCTTTTCCAGTACCTGAAATTGCATCTAGTTCATCTATAGTTATGTTTTCTTTTAGTGCAATACTACGAACCAAAGGAGAATAGAATCTTTCACTTGTTCCTATAGAAAAAGTAGGTTGTTTTAATTCTTCAACTTTAGTCAATGTTGCTTCAATATTTACTGGAGGTATTGAAGGTGCTGATACACTGTCTACTATAGTGTGAGTTTCAACTTCTTTAGGACTGCTAACATCAGCTGAGGTTTCAATAACGGCAATAGTTTGACCAACTTTGATTACATCATCTATGTCAAATAATTTTTCAATTAAAATACCTGAGACCTCTGAAGGTAGTTCTGTATCGACTTTATCAGTTGCAATTTCAAGAACACCATCGTCTAAATCAATACTGTCACCAATATCGACTAACCAAGCTGTAAGTGTAGCTTCATCTACACTTTCACCCATTTTAGGTAATTTTAATTCAAATTTAGCCATTAGTAGTTATAAATAGATTAGTTCTCTTCAGAAGCAGGAATACCGGGTAATAATGAATCCAATTCCTGTGCTTTATGTATTAGAATAGGTACGTGCTGAGAGCAGATATGATATTTATTACCTTTAAACTTAAATTTTATTAATGGAACTTCTTGATCTGTCTGGTGACATACAATACATGATTTATTTTTACTCATTATTTTTGTTTTAGTTTTGAGTTGCAAACTTACAAAAAAATGAAGTTAGATAACAGTTCTAGTTTTATTGAATTTGATTTAAATGAAAATTACTAAGCTTTTGTTAAAATCCTGATTTAAATCATGATTAGTTTTTGTATGATGCCCTAATTTTGTGGTATAAATATATAAATATATAAATATATAAATATCTATGTTATCATGAGAAATATAGTTTTAGGAAATGAAGCAGTGGCACAAGGTGCTTTAGATGCAGGAATTAGTGGTGTATATGCATACCCTGGTACACCATCAACAGAAATTGCAGAATATATACAACGTATAAAAAAAGAGAAAACACTCAGAATACATACAAACTGGTCAGCCAATGAAAAGACAGCGATGGAAGAAGCCCTCGGTATGTCATATACAGGTAAAAGAGCAATGGTTGTGATGAAGCATGTTGGTTTAAATGTTGCTATGGATGCTTTTATGAATATGGCAATTTCTGGAATACATGGTGGTTTAGTTGTCGTTGTTGCCGATGATCCATCAATGCATTCCTCACAAAACGAACAAGATTCACGTTATTTAGCAAAATTTGCAAAAATTCCTATAGTAGAACCGAGCAATCAACAAGAGGCTTATGACATTATTCGTCATGCATTTAATTTATCGGAACAATTAAAATTACCTGTATTGTTACGTTTAGTAACTAGATTGTCTCATTCACGATCTTTAGTAACATTTAATAAGCCAAGAAAGCAAAAACAAATTAGTTTTTTAGAAGATATTAAACGGTTTCAACTTATACCAGCAAGGGCAAAACCACAATATAATAAATTAATAAAAAAACAAAAACGAATTAGAGCCTATGCAGAGGAATCACCATTTAATAAACTAGTTATAGGCAAGGATAAATCATTAGGAATTATTGCAAGTGGAATTGCTTACAACTATATGATGGAAAACTTTCAAGATGGTTGCAAATATTCTTGTTTGAAAATTAGTCAGTATCTCTTACCTAGAAAACAGATTAAGTATTTATTTGATCATTGTGATAAAATTTTGGTTTTAGAAGATGGTTATCCGTTTATAGAAGAGCAGTTAAGTGACTTCTTTATGGAAGATACTAAAGTAATTGGTCGTTTAAGTGGACATCTAAATAGAACAGGAGAATTAAATCCTAATATTGTTGCTAAGGCATTAGGAATAAAACAAAAGAAATTTCCAAAAATACCCAATTTTATTACTGGTAGACCACCACAATTATGTGAAGGATGTGGACATATTGACACTTTTAATGCATTAGATGAAATAAGAGAAATTATAGGTGATAAACAAATTTTTGGTGATATTGGATGTTATGCTTTAGGAGCTTTATCTCCACATCACACCATTAGTACATTAATTGATATGGGTGCTTCGATCACTATGGCAAAAGGAGCTGCTGATGCAGGTGTTCATCCCGCAATTGCCATGATAGGTGATTCGACGTTTACACATTCTGGAATGACGGGTTTATTAGATTGTATCAATGATAAAAGTCCTGTTACGGTAATTATTAATGATAATTCTACTGTAGGAATGACAGGTGGACAAGATTCCTCGGCTTTAGCTAAATTAAAGCAGATTTGCTTAGGTTTAGGAGTTGCTCCAAATCATTTAAAAATTATTGAACCACTTCGTAAAAATCACGATGA
>JAOZLL010000073.1 GCA_029934835.1 Flavobacteriaceae bacterium
TTTGTCAATGTAAGTTTTATTATCCATATAGCTTTTCTATAATTCAAATTATCTATCAATATCTGGTACTACCAAATCTAAAGTCGCCATCATAGCTACTAAATCACCTATTTTGCTTCCAACTGCCATATGCTCTAAAGCAGAAAGATTAGAAAATCCAGGTGATCTGAATTTCATTCGATACGGACTTTTCTTTCCATCGCTATTGATATATACTCCTAATTCACCACGAGCAGTTTCGACACGTTGGTAAAACTCTCCTTTTGGTAATTTAATTACTGCTTTAGTTGGTTCTTTTATATTTCCTTCAGGAATATTGTCAATGAGTTGTTCTATGATGTTCATCGACTCCCACATTTCATCAATACGTACTTTGTATCGTGCCCAAGCATCACCTTCTGTATATAGAGGTTCTTTATAATCAATATCTTTTACAGCAAATGCAGAGTAGGGTTTTATTTTTCTTATATCACTTTTCACTCCTGAAGCTCTTGCGACAGGTCCTGAAACACCATAACTAATCGCATCTTCTTTACTTAAAACTCCTACGCCTTTCATTCTTTTTTCAAAGATGATATTTCCTGTCAGTAATTGATCATATTCTGGCAGTTTACTTCTAAAGTGAACTATAAAATCTTTTACTCTTTGTACAAAATTTTTATGAATATCATATCTAATTCCACCGGGAATACTATAATTCATAGTCAATCTAGCACCACAAGTTTCTTCAAAAATATCGTTAATTAATTCACGATCTCTAAATCCATAAAAATAAGTTGTCAAAGCACCTAAATCCATTCCCATAACGCCCCACCAAAGTTGATGTGATGCTAACCTTGTTAATTCTCCTACAATAGTTCGGATATACTTAACCCGATCCGAAACTTCTATTTCAAGTGCTTTTTCAATAGCTAATGCTACTGCCTCGTTATTATTATGAGAAGAAAGGTAATCCATTCTATCAGTAAGATGGATTATTTGTGGATACGAATCGTATTCACACATTTTTTCAATACCTCTGTGTATATAACCTAAATCGGGTTCTACCCTTTTGATTATCTCACCATCTATTGTTAGATTCAAACGTAATACTCCATGGGTAGCTGGATGCTGAGGTCCCATGTTAATTTTGTATTCTTCGGTTCTGAATTGATTTTTCTTTATTTGTGCTTCGTAATCCATGTTATTGTTGTTGAGACGTTGCTATGCAACGTCTGTACGATATTAATTAACGAATAATCATATTAATCTCATCTATATAATCCTTACGCAGAGGATAACCATCCCAATTTGGAGGAAGAATTAATACTTCCATATTTGGATGGTTGTTAAATCTAATTCCAAATAAATCGTGAATTTCTCTTTCGTGCAACTCTGCAGTTCTCCATATATCACAAACTGTATCTAGATTTGCAGTTGTTCGATCATTGGTTTCTACTTTTACGACCATTTCGTGGCTGAGTGTTGTAGAACGCAAATGATAAATAACTCCTAAAGCTTCACCCCAATCCATACCAGTTTCACAAAACAAATAATCAAATTGTGTTTTAGAATCATGCTTTAACTTTTCAGCTAATTCATGTAATTTATCTTTTGGAACTGTAACAGTCAAAAACTCTGTAGCTTCTTCAGTAAACTCTAAGTTTCCAAACCAAGTATTAATAAGGTCTTGTAGTTGTTGGTTAGTCATTTTTTTATATTTATCCTAATAACTCTGGCACGGTTTGAAACCCTGCCAGAGTACGGGTGAATAATCTTTATTTTCCTTCGTCAAATCCATCAATAGGATTAACCATATTAAGAGCAGGTTCACTCATTATTTTTTCTTGTAGCTTAATCATTCCTTCTAATAAAGCTTCAGGACGTGGCGGGCAACCAGGCACATAGATATCAACTGGAATTACATGATCTGCTCCTTTTACTACAGCGTAGGTATTATAAAAAAATGGACCTCCTGAGATAGCGCAAGCTCCCATAGCTATTACATATTTTGGTTCAGCCATTTGGTCGTATAATCGACGTAAAACTGGGGCCATTTTATTGGTTATTGTTCCTGCAATAATGATTAAATCTGCTTGACGAGGAGAAGGACGAGCCACCTCAAATCCGAAACGAGAATAATCGTTACGAGCAGCTCCTGTTTGCATCATTTCAATGGCACAACAACTTGTTCCAAAGTACAGTGACCATAAAGAGTTTTTACGTCCCCAATTGATAATTTTATCAATAGGACCTACTATTATATTCCCTCCATTTCCAGCTGGCATCACCTCTCCAGGAAAATCTGCTGGAATATCAGACCCTTGTTGAACTTTCTTTTTTATTAATCCCATTTTAATGCTTGTTTTTTCCATGCATATACTAGTCCGAGACCTAGAATAAGTAAGAATATTAATATTTCAATTAATGCTACTCCACCCATTTCCTTAAAAACAACTGCCCACGGCACTAAGAATGCTACCTCTACATCGAAGATTAAGAATAAGATAGCATATAAATAATACCCTACTTTAAACTGTACCCAAGTTGGCCCTTGCGTAATCATCCCACTTTCATAAGGTTCGCGTTTATCAGGATTATCTGATTTTGGAGAAATTAAATTGGATAAAGCATTTGCTCCAACCACAAGAATCATACCCGAAAGAAAGAAAACAATAATTGCTATATTTCCCATATTTTATTGTTTATTTTAAGAGTACAAAAATATCTTAACAAAAGTAAAAAAAACAAACAAATATCATCTTTTGTAATATTTTTTTAACATTTGTTACAAAAATAAATTTATAAAACAAATGCACTAACGAATTAGTGCATTTGTAATTTTAATTATTTAATAGAACAGTTCATAACTAGATGAATAATATCTAGGTCTATAAAACTATTTTACTTCGTATGTTTCTCCTGAACAGTACAAATCATCGACTGTTTTAAATTGAGAATTAGTGGTAACCCGTTCTACTAGTTCACGTTCACGTTCACCAAAAGTTGGTTCTTCAACACTTCTTATAACACCAGTTGCTAATGGATAGTCTAATTTAACCAACATCATGTGTAAAGTTGAGTCAGGTTCTTTGGCATCATGTACTAAAATATCTGCTTCGGAAACTCCATTTTCACCTATAGTGACTACTTCTAATTTTAGTCCATTTAAAACTAAACCTTTATTTTTTTCTTTTCCAAAAATCATAGGTTTACCATGCTCAAGATGTACTTGTTGATCTTCTTTTACTGTTTTATCGGTATATTTTGTAAAACAACCATCATTAAAGATAACACAGTTTTGTAAAATTTCCACTAGAGAAGTTCCTTTAAACTTTTCTGCTTCAATAAATACTTTTGTCATTTCTTTTGGAACATTTCCTCCTAATCTTGCAAAAAATCGTGCACTAGATCCTATGGCTAATTCTCCAGGATTAAACGGTGGTTGTGTATTACCATAAGGTGAAGTTTTTGTTTTTTGACCCAATAATGAAGTAGGAGAAAACTGTCCTTTGGTTAAACCATAAATTTCATTGTTAAAAAGAATGTAGTTTAAATCTACATTACGACGCAATACATGAATAAAATGATTCCCTCCAATTGCCATTGAATCTCCATCACCACTAGCTACCCAAACACTAAGATCGGGATTTGCAAGCTTAGCTCCTGTAGCAATTGCTGCTGCTCTACCATGAATAGTATGCATTCCATAGGTATCCATATAATATGGGAAACGAGACGAACATCCAATACCAGAGATAAAGACAACGTCTTCTTTCTTTTTGTTTATTTCTGGTAATGCTTTTTGTATTGATCTTAATATAACATAATCATCACAACCTGGGCACCAACGCACTTCCTGATCACTCTGAAAATCTTTAAAAGTATATTTAATTGCTGTATTTTCCATGACTTAGATTAGTTGCTTAAATTTATCTGTTAACTCTATTGTTGTAAATGGCAAACCTTGCACCTTGTTAAATTGTAAATATTCAAACTGAGTGAAATTCATTTTTAAGACTTTCACCATTTGACCCTTATTTAATTCACACACAATAATCTTCTTGAATTTACCTAAGATATCGGCTGTATTTTTTGGTAATGGATTAATGTAGTTAAAGTGTAAGTGTCCAACTTTATAACCAGCATCACTCATTTCTTTAACCGTTGTACTTAAACTTCCATAAGTTCCGCCCCATCCTACAACAAGTAAATCACCTTCTTCATTGTATTCTGCTTTAACTTGAGGGATATAATCTTGTACTCGATTAATTTTTTCTGCACGAATATTTGTTTGATATTCATGATTCATAGGAACGTGAGAAACATTACCAGAGTCTTTGTCTTTTTCTAAACCACCTACACGATGTTCTAGGCCTTTCATACCTGGAATTGCCCATTTACGTGCTAATGTTTTCTCATCTCTTTCGTATGGTCTATATTCAGTTGTTCCTTCTTTTACTAAATGATTGCTTATTGGCGGCATATCTGCTGCTTTTTTAATTTTCCAAGGTGCTGATCCATTTGCTATATAACCATCAGTTAATAATATCACTGGTGTCATGTGTTCTAAAGCTAATTTACAAGCTTCATAAGCATAATCAAATGCATTTGATGGTGTACTTGCTGCAATAACAATAACGGGACTTTCACCATTACGTCCGTATAATGCCTGCATTAAATCGGATTGTTCTGTTTTTGTTGGTAAACCTGTAGAAGGTCCGCCACGTTGCACATTTATGATAACTAAAGGTAGCTCTATCATCATAGCCAAACCAATTGCTTCACCTTTTAATGCTAGACCTGGTCCAGAAGTAGTTGTTATGGCTAAATCTCCAGCAAAGGCGGCTCCAATGGAAGAAGTAATTCCTGCAATTTCATCTTCTGCTTGAAATGTTTTTATTCCAAAGTATCTATGTTTTACCAATTCGTGTAAGATATCGGTAGCAGGTGTTATAGGATATGAACCTAAAAATAATTCTAATCCAGAATTTTGTTGTGCTGCTAATAATCCCCAAGCAGTGGCTGTGTTACCGTTTAACATACGATACATGCCTTTTTCCATTTTAGCTGGTGCTACTTGATATGTCGTAGAAATAAGTTCTAAAGTTTCTGCATAGAAAAAACCTGCTTTTAATACTTTAGTATTTGCTTCTACAACCGCTGGTTTCTTTTTAAATTTCTTTTCAAAAAATTCAATGGTGTGATCCATTGAACGATCAAATATGAAATAAACCATACCTAAAGCAAACATGTTTTTGCTTCGTAGAATACTTTTATTATCTAGACCCAATTCTTTTACTGCCTCTTTAGTATGAGTGGTCATAGCAACTTGTATGACCTTATAATTATCTAGGCTACCATCTTCTAATGGATTTGTTTCGTACTGTGCTTTTTCTAAATTCTTTTTGGTAAAAGAATCAGAATCAACAATTAGCATTTGTCCTGGTTTTAAAGCAAATAAATTTGTTTTTAAACCTGCAGGATTCATAGCTACTAAGACATCCACATCATCACCTGGTGTAGCGATATCTTTTTGCCCAATATGTACTTGAAATCCTGAAACTCCGTATAGACTACCCTGAGGAGCTCTAATTTCGGATGGATAGTTTGGAAATGTTGCAATGTCGTTTCCAAACATAGCTGAAGTATCTGAAAACTGTGTACCTGTTAGTTGCATTCCGTCTCCAGAATCGCCAACAAAACGGATAACCACACTTTCTACAACTTCATTATCTCTTGAAATTGTACTATTCTTATTATCAGTTATCATAAATATATAATTAAACTAAGTTTTAGTCCGCCAAAATTACTAAAATTTTAGTGTTTGCGGGTTTTCTTTGGGAATATTTTAGTGAAAAATAAATAATTTTTGAATTAACTGATAAAAGTCAGTTACATCAGTTACACAAGTAGTTAGAATATAATAATATCAACAATTAACTGATTTTAATATCTTAAAAATGATTTATTATTTAGAATCATTCTAAATTAATATTATGCTATTTTGAATCTCAAATTTTAGTATTTTTGTAACTTATTAATTTAATAAACTAAAAGTTATGGCAATTAAAATAACTGATGACTGTATCAACTGTGATGCTTGTATAAGTGAATGTCCAAACACAGCAATTTATGAACCAGACCAAGAGTGGTCTTATGCTGATGGAACTGAACTAGATGGTGATGTTACTTTAAAAAGTAATGGTGAAGAGGTAGACGCTAGTGAAGAATTTGAAGCAAAATCTGATGAATTTTACTTTATTGTAACTGATAAATGTACAGAATGTATGGGCTTTCATGATGAGCCACAATGTGCAGCTGTATGTCCAGTAGACGCATGTGTTCCTGATGAAGATAATGAGGAAACTAAAGAACAATTATTAGAGAAAAAAGCTTGGTTACACGGAGAATAAATCTGATTTTAGATTTATCCGATTAACAATTTTAGATTACAAAAGTAGCAACACAATAAATTGTGTTGCTACTTTTTTTATTTATCTAATTTTAAAACCTTTTTATTAGTTTGTAATAAATACCTTATTTGTAAACTATCGAATTGTTTATTTGCAAAACTTTTACTAAGTCTTTCATCTTTATAGGTAATATTAGCTAAATCAAGTAAAGTGTGAAATGTATTAACTGTAGATATTCTACTGTTTCTGTTTTGCTCTAAGACCTGAGATTTTATTAAATAATTATTTGTATATTGATCTGATTTCCATACAAATAAAGGTATTTCAATTTCATATTTTGTCGGATTTACCAAACCATGCATTAGGTATTCTCTATCATCATCATACAGGTTTTCTCCATGATCTGATATATAATACATATACGCCACGCTTTTCGTGTTTTCTAAACGTCCTATTATTTCAGATAGTATATAATCTGTATAAAGAATAGAATTATCATAGCTGTTAACAAACTCTTTTTTTAGAGATACATTATTTGCATTAAGTGAAAGTGTTTTACTTACTGTTGGTGTAAATTTTTCAAAACGCTTTGGATACCTAAAATTATACCTAAAATGACTTCCTAATGTGTGTATAACTATAAACTTTTTAGTATTTGATGTATCCTCTAATATTGCATTGAGTTCTGGCAATAAAAATTCGTCAAATTTTGCTACATCTACAGACACTGCAATACTTTTGTAGGAATCAGCCAAACGCGAATAGAATCCTGTAATACCGCCAATTCCAGTCGGTTGATTGGTTAACCAATAGGTTTTAAATCCTGCTTCTTTAAAAACATTTATAATGGCTGGTTCTTCAACACTAATAGTATTAGTCCTCGGCGTTGCTCTTGTCACGATAAACGGCATACTGAGAGAGGTAAGATTAGCCGCACTTTTTACATTAGAAAAATAGGAAAGGTTTTTTATCTTGGATAAATTTGGAGTTGTATTTCTATGATAGCCTAATAAATGAAAATTGTTCTTCCTTGCAGTCTCTCCAATAACTAAAACATAGATTTCTGGTATATTCAATGTGTCTTTCTTAACTGCTCCGTAGTTAAAATCTTTAATTGTTTCATTATAGGAGTTGATTTTTTGAATACCTGTAATTACTCCTTTAATATTATAATAAAAGGATACAGGAAAAACTTTATACAATTTACTAACATATTGGTCATTTGCAATCAATAAATTTTTTGCAAAACTATTTGTGTCATTGTGTTTAATTGCAAACATATAATCTCTTAGAAAGAGAATACCAAAAACCAAAACAGCATAAACAAAAACAAGCATCTTTAGTCTTTTATGGAGATAAAAGCTTCTCTTAATTCTGAAAAATAAATAAACTTGAACAAGTAAGATAGTAAGAAACAATAACAAATAACTTATGTTTGATTTTGCAAATTCTACTGTCTCATGGTAATTGGTATAAAATATTGTAGCCACCATTTCTTCAGATGAAGGTGCTTTGAAATTTAACACATTGAAAAGCTCAAAAACAAGTAATGGTGTTACAAATAAACTTAATAGTACATAGATTTTTGGTTTAACAAGCACTAATGGAATAATGATATAGGCAATAGAAAAAGCTAAATAAACAGTCTTTTTGATGTTTGAAATTACTATAGAATCTTCACCAATAGCTACTAAAAATATATTAGGTAGTGCAATAAGAACTACAAGTATAAATGTAAACCAATGTTCTTTAGAAAGCTTAAACATCTAAAAATAAATATAAAAGTGAGCAAAAAGATCTAGTCATCTAGTTTTAACACGGCCATAAACGCAGATTGAGGAATCTCTACATTCCCTACTTGACGCATACGTTTTTTACCCTTCTTTTGTTTTTCTAATAATTTACGTTTACGTGTAATATCACCTCCATAACACTTTGCTGTTACGTCTTTTCGTAATGCTTTTACAGTTTCACGAGAAATAATCTTTGCACCAATTGCTGCTTGAATCGGAATATCAAATTGCTGTCTCGGAATCAAAGAACGCAATTTATGAACCATTTTTTTACCAATATCATAAGCAGAATCTGCATGTATTAATGCTGATAGAGCATCAACCATACTACCATTTAATAAAATATCTAGACGAACCAATTTTGATTCACGCATACCAATAGGATGGTAATCAAAGGAAGCATATCCTTTAGAAACTGTTTTTAATCGATCATAAAAGTCAAACACAATCTCTGCTAAAGGCATATCAAAACTCAACTCTACTCTTTCAGTTGTAAGATAAGTTTGATTGGTAATAAGTCCCCTTTTTTCGATACAAAGAGACATTACTGGACCCACAAAATCAGATTTTGTGATTATAGATGCCTTTATATAAGGTTCCTCTACCCTATCTAAACCCGATGGATCGGGTAAATCAGAAGGATTATGTACCTCAATAATGGTATTTGGATTCTTTTTAACATAGGCATTATACGATACGTTAGGTACAGTAGTTATTACTGTCATATCAAACTCACGCTCTAATCGTTCTTGAATAATTTCGAGATGAAGCATTCCTAAAAACCCACAACGAAAACCAAAACCTAAAGCGGCTGAACTTTCTGCTACAAATACTAATGAGGCATCATTCAACCTTAGTTTCTCCATCGCACCTCTAAGCTCTTCAAAATCATCATTATCAACTGGATAAATCCCTGCAAATACCATAGGTTTGACATCCTCAAAACCATCGATTCTTTCAGTAGTTGGATTCAATGCATCGGTAATGGTATCTCCAACTTTTACTTCATTGGCCTCTTTTATACCTGTAACCAGATAACCAACATCTCCTGTTTTAATGATTGATTTGGGGACTTGGTTTAGTTTTAGAGTTCCTACTTCATCTGCATTATACTCCATACCAGTTGCCATAAACTTTACTCTTTGTTTATGACGAATTTCTCCATTAATTACTTTAAAATAGGTCTCAATCCCGCGGTATTGATTGTAAACAGAATCAAAAATTAAAGCTTGCAAAGGTGCATTTGGATCTCCTTTTGGTGGTGGAACTTTTGCAATAATTGCATCAATAATAGCACCAACACCAAAACCTGTTTTACCACTTGCATGAATAACTTCATCTGGATCACATCCTAATAAATCAACGATATCATCGGTAACTTCATCTGGATTTGCACTTTGTAAATCTACTTTATTGAGAACTGGAATAATTTCTAAATCATTTTCTAA
>JAOZLL010000003.1:0-4213 GCA_029934835.1 Flavobacteriaceae bacterium
TGGCTACAACCGAATACAACATCGGAATATTATTTTTTAAATGCTTTATTCTAAATTTCTTTGGATGGATTTCAATAGTTTCGTTAAAACAATTATAGGGCGAATAGTCATATTCGTTTAAAGAATTAATATCAAGATTATTTGCTATCAAACTATTTATAACCTCACTGATGCTGTGATTCCATGTGACCGATTCTAAATTGATTACTGCTTTGTTATCGGCATAAGTTCCTGTCTCCTTTTCTATTATAGGTTCTATATTAAAATAATTATAGGTAACTTTTGTAAAATCAGCATCAAACATCCAAACTACAGGATGAAATTCAATAAATACAAATTTACCTTTAGGTTTTAAAAATTGAGAGATAATAGTAGACCACTTTTTTAAATCGGGTAGCCAACCAATAGTTCCATAACTTGTGAAAACAAAATCAAATTTTTCCTCTAAAAAGCTTGGTAGTTCATAAACATCACAACAAATAAATTTAGTTGAAGTATTTGTTTTTAAAGCTAATTCTCGTGCTTTCTCAATAGCTTTATCTGATAAATCAACACCTGTTACATTTGCGCCTAATCTTTGCAAAGAGATGCTATCTTGACCAAAATGACACTGCAAATGTAAAATTGATTTTCCTTTCACATCTCCAAATAACTTCAGTTCAACCTCATTTAAAGAGGTTTTTCCTTTAATGAAATTCTCATTATCATAAAAATCAGAGTTGATATGAAAATCAGTCTTTTTATTCCATAAGTCTTTATTGATTGTTATGTAGTCGTCTTTATTTTTCAAGGAATTCTTATTTCACCTATATTTTTTTTCGCTTAGGCAATACCTCAGGATGTTCAATTGGGTTGACAACATCACCTTTTAGTGCATTATCAATACCTTCAATATAATCTAAAGAATCATCTACAAAAAAATGTAATTCTGGAACACGACGCAATTGATGTCTTGTACGCTGTGCTAATTTATGTCTAATAGAACGACTTTGTTCTATTGTTTCTGCTATGATCTTATCTCTATCTTTTGTTGGAAATACACTAATAAATACATTTGCCTCTCCTAAATCTGAGGTGACACGCACTTTAGTTACTGATATAATTACACCTATGCTAGATTCACGCATTGCTTCTTGCATAATTTCAGCAATATCCTGTTGAATAATACCTGCTATCTTTTTTTGTCTATTGGTTTCCATAAAATGGGATATTTAAAAGCACAAATTACGGAATAATTTTTAAGGTTAAAGGTTAAAGGTTAAAGTTTAAGGTTCTTACATAACTACTCAGTCACGTTTATCTCTCGCAAAGGCGCAAAGACGCTAAGGATTACGTAGTGCCTTTCTTTTTTTAGAAAATAGATTCAAGAGACACAAAAATGAATGCAAAGCATTCATAAAGCTTTGCGTCCTTGTCTGCTTTAAAGTTTGCTAAAAAATAAGAGTAAAAAAACCTGCTTAGCGTCTTTGCGACTTTGCGTGAAATATATTTTAAAAAACTCGCGAGTAAAAAATTATATTCTTACATACTTTTAAAAAATTATAATAGTTATAAAACTAGTAGATTTGTAATCCAATTGAATATAGTGGACATGCAAAAAATAGAACATATAGGTATCGCGGTAAAAAGCCTTGAAAAATCGAATGAATTATTTACCTCACTTTTTGGTAAACCACCTTATAAGTCTGAATCAGTAGAAAATGAAGGTGTTACGACTTCATTCTTTAAATCAGGACCCAATAAAATCGAATTATTAGAAGCAACAAAACCAGATAGCCCTATTGCTAAGTTTATAGAAAAAAAAGGAGAAGGAATTCATCATATTGCCTTTGCCGTTGATGATATCATGGCTGAAATTAAACGTCTAAAGGCAGCAGGTTTTATCGTGCTAAACGAAACACCAAAAAAAGGAGCTGATAATAAATTAGTAGTTTTTTTACATCCAAAATCGACCAATGGCGTGCTGATTGAATTGTGTCAGGACATTGACAAACTCAGTCCGACAAGCTCAGTCTAACAGACTTGAGTAAAAATTCTGAATTCTACATTCTGAATTCTACATTAAAACATTATCTTGCACATCGAAAAACAAAACTATGCCTAAATCCTTTGAAAAATATCAAAAAAAACGATTGCGTTCTTCCTATTTATCAGTAATAGTAAGTATTGCACTAGTCTTATTTTTGGTTGGATTGTTAGGAATTATTGTTTTAAAAACAAAAGCTTTAGCGCAACATTTTAAGGAACAAGTGACCTTAAATATCTTTTTAAAAGATGGGAATAATGTTGATGCTGTAGCCGATTTCCAAAAGAGCTTGCGAGAAAAAGAGTTTACTAAATCAATAGATTTTGTTTCTAAAGAGGATGCTGCAAAAATTATGCAAGAGGAAATAGGTCAAGATTTCCTAGAGTTTCTAGGAACTAATCCACTTAAAAGTGTAATTAATTTACAGTTGAAATCTGATTTTGTAACAACCGATAAAATGAATTCGATTGAAGAAACCTTACTGAAAAGCGAATTAGTACATGAGGTTTCCTACAACAAACCACTGATAGATTTATTAAATAAGAATATCAATCGTATTAGTCTTTGGGTGTTAATTTTTAGTGGGTTGTTAACTTTAATAGCTGTGGTATTGATTAATAGCTCCATCCGACTTTCAGTCTATTCAAAACGATTTATTATTAAAACAATGCAAATGGTTGGAGCCACAAAAAACTTTATCAGACGACCCTTTATTTGGACCAGTATTAAGTTAGGGGTTTTTGGAGCTCTTTTAGCCATATTTGCCCTAGCAGGACTCAGTTATTATATTGAACAACAAATACCTGAGATTAAAATTTTGGATAATCTCGAATTGTTAGGAATTGTTTTTGGAGGAGTTTTAATACTAGGTATATTAATTACCTGGCTGAGTACCTTTTTTGCAACCAGACGTTTTTTAAATTTAAGAACAGACGAATTATATTACTAATTGTTTATAGAACAATTAACAAAGAATCTTATCAACTTACCTACAGGCTTTAGTAAATTTGCGCCTAATTTAGGATAAACTTGAAACATCATGAGTAAAAAAAATAAGACAGATAAAGAAGTCGGCACACAAAAAGATTTTCTTTTTAGTAAACGCAATTACCAAATTATGGCGGTTGGGATACTTTTTATTGCTATTGGGTTTATACTAATGGCTGGTGGCGGAAGCGATAATCCTGAGGTTTTTAATGAGGCAATCTACAATTTTCAACGTATTAGATTGGCACCTACTTTAGTTTTAATTGGTTTTGCCATAGAAGTTTATGCGATTTTGTATAAAGACAAAAAGTAGCTATTCTATACTATGTTTAAATCCAAATGATAAAATTTCTAACGTCTTACATCTATCCGTCTAACGTCTTACAATCATGACCATTCTACAAGCCTTAATCCTAGGAATAATCCAAGGTTTAACCGAATTTTTACCCGTATCATCAAGTGGCCATTTAGAGTTGGTTAAATTTTTATTTGGAGATGAATCGCTACCGCAAGAAAGCCTAACTTTTACAGTAGTTTTACACTTTGCGACTGCTTTAAGTACATTAGTTGTTTTTAGGAAAGAAGTTCTTGAAATTTTTAAAGGATTGTTTCAATTTAAATGGAATGAGGAATTGATTTTTTCTTTAAAAATCATTATTTCTATGTTACCCGCAGTACTAGTTGGTTTGTTTTTTGAAAAAGAGCTAGAAGCACTTTTCAGTGGACAAATTCTATTAGTTGGTGTTATGCTTTTAGTGACAGCAGCTTTATTATTCTTGGCTGATCGAGCAAAGAATACAAATAAAAACGTATCCTACACCAATGCTTTTATCATTGGAATTTCACAAGCCATAGCCATGTTACCTGGTATATCCCGTTCAGGTGCTACTATTTCTACCTCGGTTTTATTGGGAGTTGATAGAGAACGTGCCGCTCGTTTTTCGTTTTTAATGGTCGTTCCTCTTATCTTTGGTAAAGTTGCAAAAGACATTTTGGGAGGTGAAATTAGCTTGGAAAGCAGTCAAGTAGGTGTATTAAGTATTGGCTTTATTGCTGCTTTTATAGCTGGATTACTAGCTTGTACATGGATGATTAAATTGGTTAAAAACTCAAAACTCTCTTATTTCGCTATCTATTGTTTGATTATAGGATTAACCGCAATTAGTTATAAATTATTCTTTGCATAATGACAACAGAAGA
>JAOZLL010000003.1:4313-5695 GCA_029934835.1 Flavobacteriaceae bacterium
ACAACCACTAAGACTGACTATTCACCAGCTGAATACCGAATTCGTACTATTGCTTTTTATAATGTAGAAAATCTTTTTGACACTATTGATGACCCTGATTTATGGGATGAACGTAGCCCGATTATGGAAATGAAAGGAGATATTTCTACTATTTATTGGAAAAAAATTGATAATATGGCAAAAGTGATTGCAGATATTGGAAAAGAAGAAGCTAAAACAAGTCCTGCAATAATTGGTGTTTGTGAAATTGAAAACAAACAAGTTTTAGAGGATTTGGTTAACTCAAAATATTTAAAAGATTTACATTATAGCATCATACACTATAACTCTCAAGACAAACGTGGTATTGATGTAGCTCTATTATATCAAAAACGTTATTTTAAACCCACTAAAAGCAAATCCTACAATGTAAAATTATATGATGCCGGAAATCGTGTTTATACACGAGACCAACTTTTAGTATCTGGTGTTTTAGATGGTGAAATGATTCATGTTATTGTTAATCACTGGCCATCAAGACGTGGTGGTGAGTTAAGAAGTCGCCCGATGCGTATGGGAGCTGCTCGTTACAATAAACGAATGATTGATTCCTTACAAAAAATGTATGAAAATCCTAAAATATTTGGATTAGGAGATTTTAATGATGATCCAACTAATGCAAGTTTTAAAGAAGTTTTACAAGCAACGGGTATCAAAAAAGAAGTAAAAGAAGGTGGTATTTACAACCCAATGGAAGACTTATTCCGTCGCGGATTTAGTACCTTAGGTTATCGTGATAATATCAATCTTTTTGATCAAATCTATATGACTTCTCCTGCCCTAGCGAAAGATAATGATTATACTAATTGGCAGTTTTATAAAGCTAATATTTTTAATCCAAATTACTTGACCAACCCAAAAGGTCGTTATAAAGGCTATCCTTATAGAAGTTTTTCAAACAGTATGTTTACGGGTGGTTATAGTGACCATTATCCTGTTTATATTTATTTGGTGAGGGAAAAATAGAAAACATAATTTATACTATAAAAAAGGCTGTTTGAAATAAATTCAAACAGCCTTTTTATTACTACTTTATATCAAATATGACTTAAACCACTTTCAATAAAAAGTATTTCTTTTTACCACGTTGTAGTAATACATATTTATTAGCGATCAAATCTTGTGAGGTAATGGAATAACCTTCACTTACTTTGGTTTTATTTACCGAAATAGAGTTTTCTTTTAAGGCTCTACGTACTTCACCATTCGAACTTAGAAAATGTGATTTTTCATTAAAGGCATCAATAATATCAACACCTTGTCCCAAATCTTGTTTGGATATTTCTGCTAATGGAACACCATCAAATACATCTAAAAAAGTTTGCTCATCTAGTGATTTTAAA
>JAOZLL010000003.1:5795-64375 GCA_029934835.1 Flavobacteriaceae bacterium
TAATGGAACACCATCAAATACATCTAAAAAAGTTTGCTCATCTAGTGATTTTAAAACATCAGCTGTTGATTTTCCAAATAGAATTTGTGAAGCTTTTAGTGCATTTTCATAAGCTTCTTGCCCATGTGTCATAATCGTTACTTCCTCGCCAATTCTTTTTTGTAGTAAGCGTAAATGAGGTGTTTCTTTATGTTCAGTAATAAGGTTTTCTACTGTTTCTTGATCTAAGAATGTAAATATCTTAATATACTTTTCTGCATCATTATCACTAGTATTTAACCAATATTGATAAAATTTATAAGGCGATGTTCTTGCCGCATCTAACCAAATATTGCCACCTTCTGTTTTTCCAAATTTTGTTCCATCGGCTTTAGTTACCAAAGGAACAGTCAATGCGTAAGCTTTACCTTGTGCTTTACGACGTATGAGTTCGGTACCAGTTGTAATGTTTCCCCATTGGTCTGAACCACCCATTTGTATTCTACAATTGTTGTTTTGATACAAATGTAAAAAATCATAACCTTGAAAAAGTTGGTAGGTAAACTCCGTAAAACTCATGCCTTCTTGTGATTCAGAACCCAATCGTTTTTTTACAGAATCTTTAGCCATCATATAATTAACGGTAAGGTGTTTACCTATATCACGTACAAAATCGATTAATGAAATCTCTTTCATCCAATCATAATTGTTAACTAAGACTGCCGCATTTTCCTGTGTCGCATCAAAATCTAGATAACGTGCTAGTTGTCCTTTAACACCAGCTACATTTTTATTTAATGTTTCCTCATCTAATAAATTACGTTCTGCAGATTTTCCAGAAGGATCACCTACCATACCAGTAGCACCACCAACTAAAGCAATTGGTGTATGTCCTGCGTTTTGAAAGTGTTTTAGTACCAATATAGGTATCAAACTTCCAATATGTAAAGAATCAGCAGTTGGATCAAAACCAATATAACCAACTGTTTTATGTTCATTTAAGTATTCTTCAGTACCTGGAATAGTATCGTGTATTAATCCTCTCCAACGTAGTTCGGTTACAAAATTTGTCATAGTTTCAAAAATTTGAGCAAATATAGTTATTCAAGTTAGAAGTTTGATGTTAGAAGTTAGAGAAATGCAGAATGTAGAGTTATTGAAACAAGGAGATTTTTGTTCTGAACCTGTTTACTAAAAGGCAGACTCAATGTTATGAATAAAGAAGTTGCATGCTTATGTTATTAGATAATAAACTAAAAAAGCTCAGAACCAAGTTGATTTTGAGCTTTTGACTTTATGTGTTTTTTATTTTAAAAACGATACCCAAAAGAAATACTTCCACGACCAACAACATCTGGAGCGTTGTCATCAAATAAATTCCGACCAATACCTGCATGAATTTCACCAATAAAACCTCTTTTTGAAAGAAATTTACCACCAATACTTATTCCAAAAGCAACATCATTGTAATTAGATAATTCATAGTTATTATCGCCATAGTAAGTATACCAATCATATTCGCCACCATTAACCATAGCAAAAGCCTCCATAAAAAAGCCTTTAGCATAACCTTTTGAGAAAAAATGTCTATAATAGGGTGTTATCGCATATTTTCGATAGGAGTCATATCCATAAGATTCATTGTCTAAACTCACTAAACCCGAAATACCAACTGATGATTCTTCGTTGAGAATACGTTCATAAGATACGTCTAACCATTTAAAGGCAATCAGATTAAAAGTATTCAAATAAATTTCGTTTTTCTTTTCCACAGGCTCTGCTGTTTCTTGGGCATAGCTTGAAAACGTTACCAATAGCACCAATACAAATAGGATTTTTTTCATGTGTCTAAGTTTTTTATTTTTTATAGGTGACACAGGGTATTCGCTATTAGTCATTTCCTTATGTGTCAAAATGGAACATGCTCGTTTCATAATTATCAATTAGTTTTAAGTTATTATTCTTTAGACTCAAAAATATTGCCACGTTGCTTTATCAAATGTTAAAAATTAGCCCGCAACTGTACATTTCCATTATGTATTGTTCTTGAAAAAGTGTTCGAGCGACCGTTATAGTTAAGGTTAAGGTATAGATACGAGTTAATTTTATAACTCCATAACATCATCCAAGTCATGTTATTTCCCGGTTGTAAACCCTCTAACATCTGGTAGCCAACCGCCGAATAACTATTACCTGTAAACTGATTCTTTAAGCCTTTTATTTCAGCAGAAAAAGAAGTTTGATTTTTATTTATAAACTGATAATTTATACCTAGTTGTTGTTGATCTAGGGTTTCTAAATCACCGATTTCATTCTCTTTTGATGTTGCTGAATAGGTCACTTTAATCCAATGATTTTTATTGAAAAAATAGGATATATTGGGTGCGAATGCCTTTTTGGTAATACTATAATTTCGATTAACAAATGATTCACTATCGGTGCTATTTTGTGCATATTCTGCAGTAAAACCAAGTTGCCAGTTTTCTTTTATCTTATGTTGAAATAATATTTGATGCATGTCTAAATTATTCTCTTGACTACCAAATGATTGTGCTACCTTTTGTTTGGAATTCGTATATACATAAGATGTCGTAAAATAGGCTTTCCCACGATTAAAAATTAAGCTGTTTCTAAAATTGTACTGCATATTTAACACATTGGAATCGGCTAAATTAAACGGATTGATATTTAATAAATTTTCACTACGTTTTTTATTATTCTGAGCTAAAATATGCAATTGATTATACCAATGTGAAAGTGCTTTTTTAATACCTTTTTTACTTGCCCATTTTGATAAATTTATTTGAATGCTTTGTTGTAAACGCGCTTCTTGAGTTGGAATATACTTGATATTTGGTAGTGCAATTCTTAAAAAATTGGCTTGATCGGCATATTGAGCCACTTCAAATTCGTCAAGTTCTTGTAGACCATTTTCGTTGTAATCTATCCAAGTATAAAAACCTTGTCCCGTATCGGTTTCTACATAAGTATAATCTTGTTGGGGAATATTTCCAGAAGTATTTTGATAATCGGTTTGTAGGCTGATAAATTGGTTAAAAAGTTGTTGCTTATAGGTTAATCTTGAATTTAAAGCTTCAGTATTCAAATTGTTTATATAATCAACTTGTCGGTAATTGGCATAGAGTTTTAATTGTGCATTTTTTTCTTTGATTAATTGGGAATTTACATACCAAGTTGATGAATTATTTACGCGTTCTAAATGGGTATTTACCAAGCTGTCATTTGCCCTAAAATGTGCCCCAATTTCAACAAAAACTTGGGCAGAATCACCTACTCCAACTAGTGCTTGTAAGTCAGCATATTGAAATGAATTTAAGGATAAATTGCCGGTTTGATTGTTGTTATGTCTATTGTTTTCATAATCAAAAATGGTTCCAGTCCACCATTTTTTTTGAGTATATTTGATATTGGTATGACTGCGAATATAGTTTGTATTCGCAAGTTCTCCTCTACTATCTAAATAACTACTTTGATGTAAAATATGGAGTTTTTTTACATATAAATCAGCATTTAAACGCTGTTTGTTTCCTGAATAGTTCTCTGTAAAATTTAGATTTTCATAGGTATAAGAAATTTGTCCTTTTTCTTTATTCTGAAACTGCAATTGTGTTCGTAGCAAACTCTGGTTACCTAATGGATTGACCACATTCCAATCTCGGTTAAATTCAACGTTAAAAATACGTTCGATACTTTTAAAATTATGATGAACAAAATCAAAATTAAGTTGACTCTTTAATTGCCATCCTTTTTGAGTAGAATCTAATAAAATTTGTTGCCACGAAGCTTTTATTGCTGGTGCCTTATTATTGGCATCATCTATACTTGAAAATAGATTAGGATCATTATCAGAATAGGCTAATTCTACTCCAATATTTATTTTTCTGTTGGGCTGATAATGAGAATTAATAGCAATAATTTGTTGTTTTGATGGCGCTACTAAAGGGATTACTGCTTTATAATCACCATTATTTTCACCGACATATTCCATCTTTTTTCCAATGGCTAAATATTCTAACACTTTATAATCACCTTGTAAGTTACCCATATAGGTAAAACTGACCTGATATAAAGTTTCGTTAGTATCCGTTGAATATTCATAGATATCATTGCCACTTATGGATAACAAACGATATAAAATTTTATTTTCAGCGAACTCAGTTTCAACAGCATTGGTAACAAAAACTTGCGCTGGGTTATTGCCTGCTTGTGCTAATAAAGCAATTTGATCATCAGATAAATTTAGTTGTAAAGGATCATTTTTTACATCAGATTCCCGGAAATAATAAACACCAATCTGAAATTTTTTGCCCTTGTATTGTCCACCATTATGGGTTACAAAACGCGTGTAATTTCTATCTGAATATTGAAATTCGATACTAATTCGCATATCTGATGTAATCGGATTGGTAGCTGTAAATGTAACTTCAGCGGTATTGTAATCAATGACATAATCTTTGTTTTTTCCTCGTGTTTGCCTTATGCCATCGATAAAAACGCGCTCACTGCCACTGATAATAAAAATATACGCTTCACCTGTTGGACCATTTAATTTATACGGACCTTGATTGGCTTCTTGACCTTGAAAATCTTGGGTAATATAGCGACCTCGAACCAAAGCTCCTGACGCAAAAACTCGTGTACTATCCAAATTTGCCTGAACAGAAACTCCCGAAACTTTTTTATTAAAATTCATAAAATAAGTATCGGTATTTTGAAGGAAAACATCACCGGCTTTTATTGCCCATTTTGGCCCTTCCATTTCAATATAAACCCGATCTAAATCTTTTAAATCTTGAGAATATCCATTTTCTTGAATAGGAATATTCGTGTCATTTATTCGTGCTCGTAAAGTTACTTTTGGTGATAGTTTCCCTTCAATTTTTAAGTCTAGAACAGAATTTAATACCGCATCTTGATTGTTTCCAATAGTTACACCACGAATAATATTTCCTTGTGTATCCAAACCGTCAAAGGGCTTAACCGTAGAATGTTTTTTTATAGGATCTAGTGCAATAGGTCGTGCATTTGGATTATTAGGAACAATGCGTAAAGTATCAAGACCTTGATAGGTTTTGGTTAAAAATTCGGGATAGGTATAAAAATGAACTTGAAGCGAATCAATTTCTGGGTTTTCTGTATAGAAATGCTCTTTCAAATAAATTTTAGAATAGCCAAAATCAACTTTATAAGTAGTAGAATCAATTAGTTCTCCATTTTTTAAACTAAGTTGAAAAAAATAGGGGTCAGTACTGACTTTATAGAATGTAATACTATCCTTAATTTTAAGAATACTTTTCTTGTAGCTTAAACTGTCCAATTGCGCTTGCGCAAAAAGACTGGTCAACAATGTTATAAAAAGTATTCTTTTTTTCATTGTTTAGATAACGTTAGAAATATGGGAATAGTTTATTTAGTTCTCAAAACCTGACAGATTTTTAAAACAGGCTAGGTTTAGTAATAATTTCAATTTTGTCAAAGCTGAATTTGATTGTATCAAAATATTATTTTGTTAATGAGTTTACCCTTAAAAAAGTCAAAGGATTAAATGTTTGTATTTTGTGTATAAAGCTGCTTTATAATTTAGAAAGACAATAAAGATTAAGGTTTGAAAAACTATGGCTGCTAAAGCTATAAAAGGATGGTAAATTATAATTTTTTCTAGCCCATTTGTCAAAAAGCTCAGTGTGATAAAAGGAATGTATATTCCAAGATAACCTACAAAAAGCGTCACATAACTAAAGCTATGTATAACTTTTAGTTTCCCAAATTTCTTTGTTTCTATATAATAGATATAAGCAGAGTAGCTGAATAATATAATTAAAACGACAGATATGCTAAAATAAGCAACTTTTAGATTGTATTGAATTAAATAAAGGACGGACAAAATCCCAAAAAGTATCAGTATAAACGTTTTGATTTTAAGAAATTCTTTAGAAACTGCTTTTAGAATAAATAACAGATCATACCAACTTCTTTTCCTTACTAATTTTTCATAAGATTCTGTCAATTTTTCATCTTGACTTAACATATACATTAAAAATTCACCTCTAAATCCTTTTTTTGTAAAGAAGTCATCAATATCAGTAATGTTTTCCTCAATTTCTGAAGCAATATGATCGACCATTTCATAACGAATATCAGCATATTCAAAACTCATACGAATTAAGTAATCGTCAATTCTTTTAATATATTCTTTTGCTAACTCCATTATTCTAAACTAAATTTTGGATTAACAATGTTTTGCATATTTGTGATAAATACTTCTAGTTCAGCTAAGCGATTGACCGTTTCTTTAGTGCCGTTTTCAGTGAGTTTGTAGTATTTACGCATTCTATTACCAATGTTGACTATCTCTACATCTAAAAAACCTTCAGCCTCTAATTTGTGCAAGGCAGGATAGAGTGCTCCTTCAGTAATATTGAGTTCACCTTCGGTTATCTCTTTAACTTTTTTGGTAATCTCATAACCATACATCTTTTCATTTTTTTCCAATAGGTTTAAAATGATAGTTTGCAGACTACCTTTATATAGTTTTGAATTTGCCATAGCACAAAGATACATAAAATACTTATACATAAGTAAATTAGGTATGTGTAATTTATCTTTGTCAAAGTTTAAAACTTTGACAAAGGTGGCTTATTTCAACTTTTTAAACTTACTGTATTTCCAATACGAAACATAAGCAAACACCACAAAAAATGCTATTGCAAAGTAAATCCAGTTTGGTATTGGCACCGGATCTCCAGTTGCGTAAGAATGCATTCCTGAAAGATAAAAATTCACACCAAAGAATGTCATAATTAGCGTTCCGATAGAAAATAAACTAGCCAAATTAAAAGCAAATTTACCACGTAAACCAGGTACTAATCGCATGTGTAAAACAAAGATATAAACCATCATAGAAATCAATGACCAAACTTCTTTTGGATCCCAACTCCAATAACGACCCCAACTTTCGGCTGCCCAAACACCACCGAGAAATGTTCCAATAGTAAGTGTATATAAACCGACAGTTAAAGTAGATTCATTGATATAAGTCAATTCGTTTATGGTGTGATTAAAGCGTTTACTATTTTCAGGCGTTCTTAAAATGTATAAAAATAAGACTACAAAACCAAGTAAAGCACCCAAACCTAAAAAACCATAACTAGCCGTAATAATGGCAACATGAATCATCAACCAATACGATTTTAAAACAGGTACCAAGTTTGTGATTTCTGGACTCATCATGCTTCCGTGAGCAATAGAGAGTAAGAATGAAGCAAATAGCACAGTAGAAGCTAGAGTAAATTTACTTTTCTTATGTGAAAAAATAAGTCCCGCTAAAGTGGTGACAAATGCCACAAAAACAACGGCTTCATAACCATTACTCCAAGGTTCATGCCCTGAAATATACCAACGCATACCTAGACCAGCTACATGAGCTATCATCCCTAAAACAGTTAAAACACTAAATACTTTTAATAAAATATTTACAATTTTTGAATTGGGTTTAAATAAATCTATAAAGGCCAAAATCAAGAAAATAAATCCGATAAGCATATAATAGAACATCAGTTTTGTAAAGATGCTCCATCGGTTGTATTTTATTTCTAAATCAATTTTAGTATCTGATGGAATTATTGTTGACCCTATTTTTTGTTGGTAAGCAGCGATATAGCCTAAAAATTCGTCAGCTTCAGTATAATCATTGCTTTTTACTGCTTTTTGTAAAGAGATCATATACATCTGATGCATTTTTAACAGCATAGTGTCTTGTGCTACAAAAGCTTTAGTATCTATTCCAGCGAACCATTTGTTATTCGTGTCAGATGGTTTTGGATAAATACGCATCATAGAACCATTTAGAACCTGAATCCATACATTTGCTCTCTCATCTAAATTGATAAGTTCTTTATCAGTTGCTGTACGATCCATAAACTTTTTTTGATGTGCTGTATTTACTGCATCACCTATAACATAAACGTTTTCTGTGTAGAAATTAGTAACTGCTGTTAGTCCATCTTTAATTTTTAGTTTATCTGCCATTGTTGGTCCTAATCGAGCTGTTTTAGCATGAATTAGGGGAATACTACTCCATTTAGTAGGATTTATTTGTGCACTTAAAATTACTTGTTCAGCCGTTAATCCATCGTAAGAATCTTTTTTATAAACCTTACGTAAATTCTCAATAGCATAAGTATTTATGGGTTTAACACGACCTTGAAAATCTTGAATTAATAATTTTCCATACTTTTCAGCATGTTCTTTTTTTACAGCAAATTCATGTATATCTGATGATGGGTTTTCTTGTCCAAAACTGGCTGTGGAAAGACCCAAAAATAATATAAGGACTGTTAGTTTTTTAGTAGATAATTTTTTGAGTTTCTGAGACAAATCAGAAAAACGAGTTCCTTTCCAGAACATACTAACAAACATTCCTATTGCCATTAAAAGATAGCCAAGATAGGTTAATAGAGTACCCCAATAATCATGGTTTACTGATAAGATAGTACCACCTTCATCTTTATCATAAGAAGCCTGAAAAAATCGATAGCCTTTATAATCTAACACATGATTCATAAAAATACGATAATCAAAGATATTGTCTTTATCCATTACACTTACTTCACTAGCAAAAGAGGATGGACTATTGGAACCTGGATACCGTTCTAATTGAAAATCTCTAAGTTTTATTGCAAAGGGAATTTTAATCTCTTTTGAACCATATTTTATAGTAAAATTGAGTCCGTTTAGTGAAATATTTCTTGCTTCTGTAATTGCATTTTTAGCTCCTTGAATTACGATTTGTTCACTTTCATCACCAGAACTAACTTCCATATATACGGCATCATAAGGAAACTGATTTTTTTGAGCAACTGGCGCACTAAATTGTTTCATTTCTCCCTTAACAGGAGCTGAAGGAATTACAAATCCTAAAGTAGGAAAATTGTATAGTTTAAGGAGTTGCAATGGAGCAATACTGTCTTTGTGGACTGCTGTTTTTTCCTGTGTCTGCATCTCCATAAAAGTACCATCCATACTTGTTTGAAGGAAAGTTCCTTCAGCAGAGGTTATAAAATTCATTGCGCCAACTGTAGGCTTGTTAAAACTAAAAAATTGATTGGCATATTTAGTAAGACTTTGATCTTTTAGATAAATGTCTTTGCGACCAGCTGCAGTAGATACAACTAGGTGTAAATGTTCTGTTGCATTATCATCTTTTACAAAATCACTTTTTACATTTCGGATATAGTTGACATATTTTACACTAAACTCTTTTTCTCTAAAATCGCTACTTATATTAAAACTATTATTACTTAAAGCACCAAAAAGCACCTTTTTTTCGTATTCTCTTTGATCTTTACCATCATCAACCCTTACCTGAATATAGGTGTTATCAGACAAAACAATATTAGTTACCGCACCTTCTCTAACAGGCATTAAACCCTCATATCCAAAATAGCGCGTCGTAAAAGCACCAAATAAAGTTATGATAAAAGCAATATGAAAAAGAAAGACAGGCCATTTTTCACGACGGTATAATCGGTATCTAAAAACATTTCCAATAAAGTTAATAGTTAGTAGATACATTAAAACTTCAAACCACCAAGTATTGTAAATAAGTGCTTTTGCTGTTTGTGTGCCATAATCATTTTCTACAAAAGTTGCAGTTGCCATAGCTACGGCAAACAACACAATAACTATACTCATTAGACGTGTTGAGAATAGTAGGTCTTTTATTTTTTCCATTAGTAGTTAGTCTTTAGATAGGCAAAAGTAGTGTTTAATTCAGAATGTATAAATCAGAATTTAAGAATTATACTATTTACGTATAATCTTAAACTATGACTGTTGATTATAATATTACATTCTATTTTTTAGCTTTAATAGGTAGTCGTCATATTTTCATCTACCTGAATAATAAAGTCTGCTTTTGCATTTTCTTTATTAAACTCTTTTACGTTTGAAACCGACTCAGTTGTAATGGTTAAAATTATTAATTCAGGATTGTGTTTTTTTAAGTACCAACCAATACCTTCATAATCATTTGAATGATAGGCACCTTGATAATGGATAAATAGATGATTTTTTTTATAGTATTCCAAAATACCATCAGCCATTGTTGCGTCTTTTATGGCTTGTGCTTTAGGCATATTTTGTTTCATCTTTTCTGGCATATGATTCATGTGTTCCATATTAGTCATGGCAACGTAGCCAGGTAATTCTGGGTCATAAGGAATAGGAAGTGGTGCAATCCATTCTTTTTCATTTTCAGGTAAGCTATCTAATGCTTCAAATCCTCCTTTAAAAACCATATTAGCATAACGACGTGGAATATTGCTAGCACATACACTAATATTTTTGTCTTTGGCAAAATCAACTAAGGGTTTGTAATCTGTTTTGTGATTATTCCATAGTCTAGCCATTGTATCTAGTTCTTTTTGATTAATATCTCCTTTTAAGTAAGCATCTATTTCATCTTGATTGTCTTGTTCAAGCATTTCAAAACCAATAACTAGCTTTCGCTTTAGCTCCATATCTTTGGTAAATTCGTATTGTAACCAATGCGAAATCGGATTGTTATGAAACTCACCAAATAAAACAACATCTGCTTTTTCAGCTTCTTTTAAAAGTTTTTTATAGGATGTTTTTTTGCCTTTAGCATTATATAGTTTATAGGCCGGTTTGTCTTGAGCTTGCATGCTAAATACAAGTAAGAAAGTTAATAGAGATGTTAAAAAAAGTTTCATTTGGAATATTTTAGTTCGAATAAAAGAATTTACTGAGAGCAAATTTATAACTTTGTGGGGATTTTGTATTCAAAATTCAAAATTTATAACTTAACATTAAGATAAAATAAATGAAATACCTACCAATCGATAGCAAACTTTTTGTGAAAAATAGAGTGAAATTTGTAGCTAAAATGAAATCAAATTCATTAGCCCTTTTTAATTCAAATGATATTTATCCGGTAAGTGCCGATAGCACCTTACCATTTGCACAACATCGAGATATCTTTTATTTGTCGGGTGTTGATCAGGAAGAAAGTGTGTTGATAATCTACCCAGATGCACCTAAAGAAGAACATAAAGAAATGTTGTTTTTAAAGGAAACTAATGAACATATAGCCGTTTGGGAAGGTGAAAAACTGACCAAAGAAATGGCGTTTACCACTTCAGGAATTAAATCTGTTTTTTGGTTACAAGATATGGATAAAGTCCTATTTGAAATCATGACTCAAGCTGAAAATGTTTATATCAATACCAATGAACATTATCGTGCCAATGTCGAAACAGAAACACGTGAAGCGCGTTTTATTAAAAAACTAAAAGAAGACTATCCAGGGCATACTTATTTGCGTAGCCAACCAATTTTACAACGTTTACGTTCCATAAAAGAACCAGAGGAAATTGCTTTAATACAGCAAGCTTGCGATATTACTGAAAAAGGTTTTAAACGTATTTTAGGATATGTAAAACCTGGTGTTTGGGAACATGAAATTGAAGCAGAATTTACCCATGAATTTATTCGTAATCGTGCTAACGGATTTGCTTACACACCAATTATTGCCAGTGGAAATAATGCTAACGTATTGCATTATATCGAAAATAATAAGGAATGTAAAGATGGTGATATTATTTTAATGGATGTTGGAGCAGCTTATGCTAATTATTCATCAGATATGACTAGAATGATACCAGTAAATGGAAAATTCACCGCACGTCAAAAGGATGTGTATAATGCTGTTTTACGTGTTAAAGATGCAGCAGCTTCCATGTTAAAACCAGGAACTTTATGGGCAGAATATCATATTGAAGTTGGGAAATTAATGACACAAGAATTAGTCAGTTTAGGTTTAATAACTGAAGATGATATTAAAAATGAAGACCCAAAATGGCCAGCTTATAAAAAATATTTTATGCACGGCACATCACATCACATGGGATTAGATACCCATGATTATGGAGTTTTAACAGAACCCATGCAAGCCGGAATGGTGTTTACCGTAGAGCCAGGAATTTATATCCCTGATGAAGGATTTGGTATTCGTATTGAAGATGATTATGTAATTCAAGAACAAGGAGAACCTTTTAATTTAATGGCTGGTATACCAATTACTGCTGAAGAAATTGAGGAGTTGATGAAATAATTATTCACAACCTTGCAAGGGTTTTAAACCCTTGCAAGGTTATTTTTTTTATTTAAAAGGAACGCCAACCCTGCGCAATAATTTCTACTTTCTGATTGTCGCGAGTAATTAAATGTGCTCCTGCATTTTGTTCCATAATATGACCAATTACAGTGAAATTCGGATTTCCCTTAATTTTATCAAAATCCTTTTGATCAATGGTGAATAATAATTCGTAGTCTTCGCCGCTACTTAATGCAATCGTTGTACTTTCTAAATTAAATTCTTCACAGGTAGCAATAACTTGAGGATCTAAAGGAATTTTCTCTTCAAACAAATTACAACCAACTTGAGATTGTTTACAAATATGTAAAATTTCAGAGGATAATCCATCTGAAATATCAATCATAGCAGTTGGTTTAACCTTTAAATCCTTTAAAATTTGAACCACATCTTTTCTAGCTTCTGGCTTCAATTGTCGCTCTATTAGATAGGAATATTTTGTCAAATCGGGCTGTGATTTTGGATTGACTTGAAAAACTTGTTTTTCACGTTCTAAAACTTGTAAACCAAGATAGGCAGCGGCTAAATCTCCTGTTACAACTAATAAATCATTTTCTTTGGCACCACTTCTATAAACGATTTCCTCTTCTTTAGCTTCACCAATTGCTGTAATACTAATTAATAAACCTTTTGTTGATGAAGTTGTATCACCACCAATTAAATCAACTTTATAGGTATCACAAGCCAATTGAATACCGCTATATAATTCTTCAATAGCTTCTAACGGAAAACGATTAGAAACAGCAATAGATACCGTTATTTGTTTAGCCGTAGCATTCATAGCATAAACATCTGATAAGTTAACAATTACCGCTTTGTAGCCTAAATGTTTTAAGGGCATATAAGCTAGATCAAAATGCACACCTTCAATGAGTAAATCAGTAGTAATTAATGTTTGGTTTTTTGTGAAATCTAAAACAGCGGCATCATCACCAACTCCTTTTATGGTAGTTGCATGGTGAATTTTAAAGTTTTCAGTTAAATGTTGTATGAGTCCAAACTCACCTATTTTATCTAAAGGTGTAGTTGATTTATCTTTATTATCGAACATGTTTTTGCTGTTTTTTTATTTTGCAAAAGTACAAAGCTTTTGTAGAATTGAGAAAAAAGGATAAATATTGTATTAATTCGAGTAAGACAACTAGCTACCAAGAGATATTAAGTGTTTAATAACCAGCTAAATAATTGATAATTAATGCTTTTTTATAGAATGCTAATTAATTTTTTGTTATTAATTATCAATTTTTAATTCTTTTAGTATCTTTGCATCCGCAATTGGCCCATGGTGTAATGGTAACACTCCGGTTTTTGGTGCCGTCGTTCAAGGTTCGAGTCCTTGTGGGCCAACAATAGCGTGATGCTTTCCTCAATAATTTTTGAGGGAAGCATTTTTTGTATCTACAAATTTAAGGACGAAAGTTTATCCTGATCGAGGAATATACATAGATGAATTCAGTTTTCTATCTATTCTCTTTTTAATAGCTTCCCTGCATTATAAAGAAATATTTGTGAATACTAAAAACCTCAGTTAAACCTAAGCTTTTATTTACAGAATTATAAGAAAAGATAGTATCTTTACAACGAAAATAATCTCTCCTAAAAAAATCTGGACTAAAGACGGAGCCAGCTTTTGCTATATTACTTGGTTTAAAAGGAAATCCCTATCAAAAACTTTTATATTATAAGTAAAATGAAAAAAATACTATGCTTATTCATGTTTGTGAGTTTTTCTCTTCATTCACAAATTATCAATACAGAATCTCTACGAATGGTGACTGATACCTCAGGTTGGTCTGGTTCCATAGGGCTTAATGTTGGGTTTGCTAAGAATGTTAAGGAGTTATTTAATGTCAGAAATAATATCCACATTCAATACAAAAATCCAAAACATTTAGTTCTATTTATGAATAAAATTAGCTTTGATCGTGCAGATGGAGCAGATTTTGTCAATAAAGGAGTGCAACATTTACGCTATAATTATCGCATTTATAAAAGACTTTCTTGGGAGGCATTTTTACAAAATCAATACAATGCACTTTCCAAAATTGACTATCGTAGATTAGTAGGTAAAGGTTTTCGCTACAAATTGTCCACATCAGAAAAATATAAAGGCTATCTAGGTAGTTTAGTGATGTATGAAAACGAAAAAACAACAGAAGCACCTGCTATTTATCATAAAGATTGGCGTAGCAGTACTTATATGAGTTTTAGTTTATATTTTACTGATAATATCTCTCTTATTAGTACAACCTATTATCAACCTATGTTAAGTGAGTTTTCAGATTATCGGGTGGCACATCAGAGCGCCTTAGCATTTAAGATTCTTAAAAATCTATCTTTTAAAACTACATTTAACTTTACCTATGATGCTTTCCCGGTTCTGGGCATCCCACAAAAAGAATACGAATTAACAAATGGTTTAGTATATAGTTTTGATTAAAAGTATTAAGAATGTAGCTATTTAGTCTACTAATAAGAATAAGCTCTCACAACTTATGTTTAGGAGCTTTTTTGTTTAGTATAAAGAATATCATTATAAATTGTATTCTAATAATTCTTTAAACCTGAGTTCGGCCTAAGGTTTATTTTACAGAATTAAAAGAAAAGGTAAGGTTTGAAGTGTAAAACAAGAAGGAATATCTAGATATTTTGATTGTTTTACGCAAAAAAGATTGCCTTTTCTTTTATTTCCCTTTGGGCTTGATAAATTTTACCATATTCTTGTTAAATTTCATCAAATTAACCAGTTAGTCCTTCAAAAATTTAGCTTCGAATATGAAAAAATTTATCTAAGCTGTAAAGAAACCTTAGGTCGAACTCAGGTTTTAGATAAATTTACTTTTATTCTTAGTAACTTTACAAAAGTAAATTTTGTTTTATCTCCTGTTTTCCTGTAAGTCATTTTAGGCCAATAGAGAAATTAGCAGATAATATTCTATTAGCGTTTATTTATTTCTTTGATATAATTTTCCAAAGCCATTGTCATAGAAGGAGCTTCGGGAGTTGGAGCAATGATATTACAAACTAAACCCGCTTTTTCTGCTGCAATTTGTGTCGTTTTACCAAAAACAGCAATTCGAGTTGTCTTTTGTTTGAATTTAGGGTAATTTTTAAATAGAGAATCAATCCCTGAAGGACTAAAGAATACTAGAATATCATAAAAAACATCTTTTAAATCAGATAAATCAGTTACTACTGTTTTAAATAGAACAGCACGATCCCATTTAATATTAAGTTTATCTAATGTCTTTGGAATATCTACTTTTAATTTATCTGAGGTAAGTAGTAAAAAAATTTCATTTTTATGTTTTTTAATTACTTTAGATAAATCTGTCATGGTACGAACACCTACGTAAATTTTACGTTTTCTGTAGACAATATAACGTTGTAAATAAAAGGCAACGGCCTCTGATAAACAAAAATACTTCATATCAATAGGCACCTGAAAACGCATTTCTTCAGCAATTCTAAAATAATGATCAACAGCGTTTCTACTCGTTAGAATAACAGCCGAGTAGTTACTAAAATCTATTTTTTGTAGACGAACCTCACGAGAATCAACTCCTTCAATATGTATAAAAGATCGAAAATCAACTTTTATTTTTACCTTATCCTCTAATTCAAAATAAGGAGAATTCTCACCTGTAGGAGCAGGTTGCGAAACAAGAATTGTTTTAACTTTCATGCAGTATTATTTTATAGACCAACTTTAATAGCTATAAGTAATGGTGCTATTTCGAGGGCGCAAAGGTACAAAATAAAATAAAATAAATTTGCAATAATCTCTCTTTTGTAGAGACGTAAAAAATGATAATATCTGATTAACAATAATATTGTAAATACACTAAAAGAAATTAATAAAAATGTAGCTTGATTATTGAATAAATAAATTTCAAAAATCAAAAAAATCAATAGATATAAACTAGCACTAAAAAAATAACTGATTTTAGCAAAAATTAGTTTTTTTTGTAATTGCTGAATTTCAAATAAATAGGCAATAAACCTTCCTATACCATACCTAAAAAACCAATAACCAAATACAATTCCTATGATACGGATAAAAGGGAACGAGATAAATACAATTTTATTAAGATAAAAGTTTTCAAGAAAAATATAAATAAATAGGCTTAGAATAGTATTACTTACAATAAATAGAATAGTATTGAATCCAAGCCAAACACTTGGTTCATAATCCAATAAATACAAATCGTTATAAGGTAAGCTTATCAATTGTTTTAACCTTTTTTGATCTAGTGAACTCACAATTACAATAAGAAAGATGATTCCAAGCAAAAGCAAGGTCATCCAATCTCTATTAGTCGTAATGCGTTCTATAGCCTCCATATCAAATTATAATAGCACAAAAGTAAGAAAAGCCTCGTTTAACCCAAAATTAAGATTTTAACAGGCTTTTTTTAGTAATTTTATCCCGTTTAAAAAATCAAACAAATGAAATCATTTATTTTGGTATTTTCTATTACGCTGTTCATTTTTACTTCTTGTAAAAATGAAATGAATTCTATATCGATTGATGGTGTAGCACTTGATACCACAGTCGTAAATTCTACGACAAATATTAACGGCATAGGAGAAAGTCTAAAACCAAATGCCAAAAAAGCAGTTAGGAATTGGGAAGAATACCAATTAGTGGATGCTATGATAACACGTTTTTTTGCTATTTCTAATGCAGAAGCATTGAGCAACGCCAAAGAATTGAGCACTTTATCCAAACAATTAAAAGATAGCATAAGAGATAAACGCCTTCAAGTTAGATCAGTGAAAGCACGATTAAACGTGTTTAATAATGAATGCATGCGATTAGAAGATATGATAAGTATTTCAGCTATTAAACAAGAAGAAGTTACTTTTGAAGTTAAAAAAATATTGGAAGCTTTTTCAGGAGTTAATGCAAAATTAAATTCAATATATTCTGTTGGTGATTTAGAAAAGGAATTGGAACTAGACCCTGATTTTCAAGCAATGATTAACAATACAAATGAGGATTCTAATAGTACCGATACGGTAGTAAAAGATAATATGCACAACATAACAACTTCGAAAAAAACAACTAGAAAAAGAAATTCAAGTAGCATAAAACCAAAAGAGATTATATTGCCAACAAAAGAGGAAAAGTTAAAAAGACGTAAAAAGCAACAAAATAAAAAAGGAGATTTTCAAAGAAGGATAGCTAAAGATGATTTACTTAAACAAAGAATGAAGCTTAAAAAAGAAGTTGAAAAAAAACAACCATGATTTTAACCGATACACACGCACATTTATATAGTGAAAAATTTTATGAGGATAGAGATGAGATGATACAACGTGCAAAAGATGTAGGTGTTTCACGATTTTTTATTCCAGCAATTGATGCTTCTTATACCGATAGTATGCTCAAATTAGAAAAAGACTATCCAAATGATGTTTTTTTAATGGCAGGTTTACACCCAACTTCTGTAAAAAGCGATTATAAAAATGAGTTAGCCCACGTAAAAATGCTTCTTTCTCAGAGAAATTTTGTGGCCATTGGTGAAATAGGTATCGATTTATATTGGGATAAAACTCATCTAAAAGAACAACAGGAGGCTTTTATAACTCAAATTCATTGGGCTAAAGAAAGAAAACTACCCATTGCTATTCATTGTCGAGATGCCTTTGATGAAATATTTGAAATATTAGAAGAAGAAAAAGGAACTGACTTAAAAGGAATATTTCATTGTTTTACAGGTAATCATAATCAGGCAATTCAAACAATAAATTATAATATGAAATTAGGAATTGGAGGTGTTGTAACATTTAAAAATGGAAAAATAGATCAGTTTTTACAAGATATTCCCCTAGAACATATTGTTTTAGAAACCGATGCACCTTATTTAGCACCAACACCATATCGTGGCAAACGAAATGAAAGTGCATATATCCCTTTAATCGCCCAAAAATTAGCAGATATCTACCAAACCGATATTAAAACTATTGCTAAAATTACAACTCAAAACTCTATTGAAGTTTTTGGAGTGTAAAAGTGTCTTACAAAACTATTTGGTGCTATTGGGACACTAATTATCCCAATTCGATCTTAGATTAATTTACAAATTAAAAAAAGGTATAATTTGTACTTCGAAAAGCTCAGTTCAAACTATAGTATTGAAAGGAATATCTGAACATTTTGATAGTTTTATACAAAAAAGAATGGCTTTTCATTTATTTTCCTTCGAGCTTGATATTTCCTTAAAAGACATTGTTAGTGAAGGTTTTGAGTAAAAATTCTCAATTCTTAATTTTTAATTCTTAATTATCTACTACCTTTGCTACTTATGATTGATTATTCAAAGAAAAATATAGAAAAAGCGGTGTTAATCAGCGTTATAACACAGCAACAAGATGAGGTTAAAGCTATAGAATATCTTGATGAGTTAGAGTTTCTAACCCTAACAGCAGGAGGCAAAGCAGTAAAACGTTTTACGCAAAAATTGGAATATCCAAATCCTAAAACCTATATCGGAGTAGGGAAATTAGATGAGGTTAAAGATTATATCGATGCACATCATATTGGTACTGCTATATTTGATGATGAATTAGCACCGGCGCAAATTCGAAATATCGAACGTATTCTTGATTGTAAAATCCTTGACCGAACAAATCTGATCTTAGATATTTTTGCACAACGTGCTCAAACCAGTTATGCAGTCACTCAAGTTGAATTGGCACAATATCAATATTTATTACCTCGCTTAACGCGCATGTGGACGCATCTCAGTCGTCAGAAAGGTGGTATCGGACTACGTGGTCCTGGAGAAACAGAGATAGAAACAGATAGACGTATTGTTCGTGATAAAATAACTTTACTACGTAAACGATTAGCTAAAATCGATAAACAAATGTCTGTTCAACGTAAAAATCGTGGTAAAATGATTCGTGTTGCTTTAGTCGGTTATACAAATGTTGGAAAATCTACTTTGATGAATGTCATTAGTAAAAGTGATGTGTTTGCCGAAAATAAACTTTTTGCAACACTTGACACAACCGTTCGTAAGGTGGTAATAAAAAACATCCCATTTTTATTAACAGATACGGTTGGTTTTATTAGAAAATTACCAACACAATTAGTCGAATCTTTTAAATCTACCTTAGACGAAGTTCGTGAGGCCGATTTATTGTTGCATATTGTAGATATATCACATCCTAATTTCGAGGATCATATTGCTTCGGTGAATACCATTCTACAAGAAATAGAAAGCGCTGATAAGCCAAATATCATGATTTTTAATAAAATAGATGCCTACACACATGAAACTATTGATGATGATGATTTGGTAACACAAAAAACCGCCGCTTTCTTTACCTTAGATGATTGGAAAAAAACTTACATGAATAAGGAAAATGAAAAAGCTGTTTTTATTTCAGCATTAAAAAAAGAAAACTTAGAGACTTTTAAAAAGATGGTTTACGATCAAGTACGCGAACTGCATATTGCTCGTTTTCCTTACAATGATTTTTTGTATCAGGAATATGAAGAGGAATAAAATACAATAAACAAATTTCAAATAAAAAATCTCAAGCCTTGGTATAAATACTATAAGCTTGAGATTTTTCTTTTGTATTTATTAAAAAAACTAGTTTACAGGAGTTTCTTCTTTTAGTGTTTCTTTTGTATCAACTTCTTTTTCTATTTCAGTTTCAACAATTTTACCATCATTTTCTTTGAACTTTTTGTTCATTGCCACTAAAATTGTTTCTGTTAGGTCTAATTCACTATCACCATATAATACGCTTCCAGCCTCGTTAGAACCTAAAATATAGGTATAGCCATTCGTTTTGGCATATTCTTTTACAAAGGCCTTTACATCATCAACAATCTTATCCATACGCTCTTGACCTTCTTTTTGCAATTGCCCATTTTCAGCCTGCTGCGTTTGTTGAATTTGTTGTTGTTTTATCATTAAAGCTTCGTACTTAGCTTGTCCTTTTTTTCTAGAAAATTTCTTAGCATTAGCTTGAAATTCTTGAACTTCTTTTTCAAAATCACCAGCTATTTGTTGGTATTTAGCTTGAAAAATGGCATTTTTTTCACCTAATTCTGTTTCTAATGCTTTAACAGCTTTATAATCTTGAACTAAATCGGAAGAGTCTACATATCCAATTTTTTGTTGTGTACAGGCACTTAAAGTAAGTACAGCAATAATCGCAATAACTACGTTTTTCATGTTTTAATATTTATTGATTTAATAAGCCGCAAGATAGTTTATCTCATTAAAAACTGAAAATTAATACTTGAAAGTTTTAGTACTTTTACAAAATGTTACGTGAATTAGATTAATTTTACCTAGAACAACCTGAACCCAATAGGAGTTTCATGTTAAGTTTGCGTTCTTTTTTTCTAAAATATGATACTGAAATTACAGAGGCTTGGAAATATCGACTCCCTTTTTTCTACTACAAAAACAAACCGTTTTGCTATATTTGGAAGGATAGTAAAACACAGCAACCCTATATTGGTATTGTTAAAGCTAGTTTAATTGAGCATCCATTATTAATACAAGGAAATAGAAAGAAAATAAAAATCATAAGTTTTAAACCCTCTGAAGATATTCCTGTTTTATTAATTGATGAAATTTTTCAATTGGCAATGCAATTTTATTAACCTCCGTTCAGTCTAAAATTTTATTTATGAAATCATTTAAAATTTGATGACTGAGCTATAAAGTTATCTCCTTCTTTTAAAACCCACTCAGGAGGTAAATGGAGATAGTGTGCCCCTTTAGATTGTTTATAGGTAGGAATAACAAGTTCTATTTTGCCTTTTAATAAAAAGGATAATTCATAATTATCCTTGATAGAAACTTCAGTAACCTGTAAATTTGAACCCGCATGTTTTAAAAGAAAATTATCATTGGCATGTTTACTATAATCAACAGACTCATAATAAAGCGCGGCATAGTAACGTATTTTCCAATATGATTTTACAGTGAGCGTAAAAGAGGTAAGCCTATTCTTGAAAACAAATGTATGCGAGTCGTCTTCATTTTTTCCTTCCCAAGATAAATACAAACCTTTACATTGATTAACTATTTCCCAAGTTTCATATTTGGACATAGTTTATTTTTCGGGTGGATATTTTTCTAAAATCTCTCTAACAAAATTCTGAATATTAGCTTCGCGCTTTTCTAGTTTAGATGATTTTGATAATGCACCACTACCGATTCCTTGCCAAATTAGTTTTTTGCTCGTACGATCGATAATATCAATAAATAAAGAACCTTCTGTATGTTTTGTAATTTGTTGTCTGTGATAAGGTCCGTAGTAATAAGGGTTGTAATTATTATAAATATCAATTTTTTCACGCGACTTAGTAAAAATACTCACCAACATATCAGGATTTTCAGATTTTGTAAAACCTTTTGCTGCCATTTCAACTTCAATCGCTTTTAAAATACGACGTTTATCAATATCTGAAATAGGAGCTTTGTCAATTCCTGTTTTATAGAATGCAAAAGTTTTGTATTGATCAAAATTCGTTTTAGCTTCATAATCTGTACTTACTTTAACACTACTACAAGCATTTAAAATAAGTAAGACAATCACGGAAAAAGATAAAAATTTAAAGACCTTCATAATAAATTGGTTTAAGTTATTTATACGAATAATAACATCAAGAATCATTCCATACTATCCAATAATTTATCATCTACTAAATTGGGTAAGGTAACTTTTAATCGAGGTTCTTGTTTCATAGCACGTTTTGCACTGAAAATTGCCCCTTCATTACGTGCCCAAGATCGTCTTGCAATACCATTATTTACATCCCAATGTAACATGGATTTGAGTCTATTACTCGCTTCTGGAGATCCATCTAGTAACATACCAAATCCACCATTGATAACTTCGCCCCAACCAACTCCACCACCATTGTGAATGGAAACCCAAGTGGCGCCTCTAAAACTATCACCAATAACATTTTGAATGGCCATATCAGCTGTAAACTGTGATCCATCATAAATATTAGATGTTTCTCGGTACGGTGAATCTGTACCTGAAACATCATGGTGATCACGACCTAAAACTATTGGAGCTGATAATTTACCATTCTTTATAGCTTGATTAAAAGCTTCAGCAATTTGCATACGACCAATAGCATCAGCATATAGAATTCGTGCTTGTGAACCTACAACTAACTTGTTTTCTTGTGCTCCTTTTATCCATTGAATATTGTCATCCATCTGTTGTTGGATTTCAATTGGTGATTCTTGTTTTAATTTTTCTAAGACATCGGTTGCTATCTGATCTGTCAACAACAAATCATCGGGATTTGCACTGGTACAAACCCATCTAAAAGGTCCAAACCCATAATCAAAACACATTGGTCCCATAATATCCTCCACATAACTTGAATACTTAAAACCACTTGGCGTATCTGCCTTAATATCGGCACCAGCTCTACTTGCCTCCAATAAAAAGGCATTTCCATAATCAAAAAAGTAAGTACCTTTTGCTGTATGTTTATTTATCGCATCAGTTTGACGACGTAAAGATTTTTGTACTTTTTCTTTAAATAATTTCGGGTTTTCAGCCATCATAGCATTAGCGTCCTCAAAAGGCAAATCAACTGGATAATAGCCACCAGCCCATGGATTATGTAATGAAGTTTGATCACTTCCTAATTCTATAAAAATATCCTTTTTGTCGAAATATTCCCATACCTCTACAATATTACCGTGATAAGCAATTGATACTATTTCTTTATTGGTTTTTGCTTCTTGTACTCTTTTTGCTAATTTCCCAACATCATCATAAACCTCATCAACCCAATTTTGAGAATACCGTGTTTCTACAGCTTTAGTATTTACCTCAGCGCAAACAGTGACACATCCTGCAATATTTCCGGCTTTTGGCTGTGCACCACTCATGCCTCCTAAACCTGAGGTGACGAAGAGTTTCCCTGCTAATCCTTCTCCTTTTTTTGAAATTTTTCTACCTGCATTAAGTACAGTAATAGTTGTTCCATGCACAATACCTTGTGGACCAATATACATAAAACTACCTGCGGTCATTTGCCCATATTGAGTCACTCCTAAAGCATTAAATTTTTCCCAATCATCTTGTTTTGAGTAGTTTGGAATCATCATGCCATTTGTTACAACAACTCTTGGAGACTCTTTATGTGAAGGGAAAATACCCATAGGATGTCCAGAATACATCGCTAAAGTTTGCTCACAAGTCATTTCACTCAAATACTGCATTGTCAATAAATATTGTGCCCAATTTTGAAAAACAGCTCCGTTTCCACCATAAGTAATCAATTCATGAGGATGTTGTGCCACTACATAATTCAAATTATTTTGAATCATGTGCATAATGGCTTTAGCTTGTTGACACTTTCCTGGATATTCCCCAATCGGTCGTGCATACATAGAATAATCTGGGCGAAAACGATACATATAGATACGACCATATTTACGTAATTCATCTGAAAATTCTGTTGCTAAAATAGGATGGTGTTTCTTATCAAAATACCGTAAAGCATTGCGAATGGCTAATTTTTTATCTGATTTTGATAGAATATCCTTCCTTTTCGGAGCATGATTTAGATTGGAATCAAATGCTTTAAATGGAGGTAATTCGTTAGGAATTCCTTGTACTATTTCTTTTTTAAAAGTCATTGATGTGTGTTTTTTAAAGTGTAAAAATACAAAAAACCATCTGCTTATAAAGCTGTTATAACACTAGGTTTCTATAAATATGATAATGACTTATTTTTTTGTAACTTTACGTTGACATTCATCCACAGCTCTGAGTGAATATTTGTTTATAGTAACATTTTAAATTTTTAAATAATGAATACAACCTCCACCAATTGGACTCATGACGAATTTAAAGCCTATATATTATTATATGCTGCAAATTGTGACCACATAGAAAATCGTCAAGAACGTGAGTATATTTTATCTAAAGTTGACAGAAAAACCTATGAAGATATTCATTATGAGTTGGATGCTGATAATGATTATCAAAGTATTCAAAAAATTATTGCAAGTATTGAAAGATTTGACTATTCAGAAAGTGAACTACAACGGCTTACTGCTGAAATAATGGAGCTTTTCCTTGCCGATGATGAACTAGATACGGTTGAACAGTGTATTTACATGATGCTAAAAAAAATCTTAAATAAAAATTAAAGAAATTTTTATAAAAAAATCTCATACTAAACTCAGTTTAATAGTGTTAGATATAAGATTTTTTTAAGTGTAATATGCTAAATATTATTCTTATATCTAATAGCAGAGCGGTCTAATACCTTTCACTAAACAATATTATTTATAAAAAAAGCAGCCACTAAATAATGACTGCTTCGTAATTAACATTAACCAAATCTAAATGTATATTATTCAAAAGTACGAGATCCGTTACTTTGATAAGTATATTTAAAGTTTAGATAACCAGAGTCACCCAAATCATTATAAAAACCTATTATTTTTATTTTAGCATAGTTTCCATTAGCTGTTTTTACGATATAAATATGATTGTTTGGTGCATAGACAGGTGGAGGTCCGCTAAATTCAATTGTACCAATAAATAGAATATTGCCATTAGAAGCCATCATAGTTGGTGGCATTGTCGCTATACTTTCTACTATTTGAATAGAGCTATCTAACATATAACCAGACTCTGGCGCTTCAAAAACAGTATCATAATTAACTTCTCCAGCATCAATAGCAGCTGCTTCACCAGATCCAGAAACACCACCATTAGTACGCACGTTGTAGCGGTTAAATGCTATATCCCAACTGGTATTAGTTTGATAATTACTATTATCAACTCCACTAACTTCCGCTCCAGATGAAAATGAAAAATAGATCCAATCTTCACCATAATCTGTTGTACGGCTCAGTGTTACTTCTTCTGTATTTACCGATTGCTCATCATCATTTTCACAGGCACTAAATAGACTGATAAATGCTACTAGAATAACGAATTTACTTAAATGTGTCATTTGTTTATTATTTGTATTTAATTAAAAAAAAGATTCAATATTAAATTTTAATCCGGCAAAAAAACTTCTACCAGGATTTACATAAGTGTCAAAGGTGATTAAATCTGCGTGATAATCTAATAGATTGTTAATTCCAAAAGTTAGACTACCATAATCTTTGTATGTTTGATTAATAGCAAGTCTCCAAATACTATAATCATCATAATGAATTGGATAATTTGCTACTACTGATTCAGTATTATAAGTTAGATCATCTAGTACATTAAAATCTTTAGCACCTATATATTTACCCGTTATAGTAGCATTGAGATTGTAGTCATTTTTTTGATAAATATAACCAACTTGAATACTTGCAGTATGTGGACTAATACTAGATACTCGAACACCTTCCTCTCTAGATTCTTTTACATAAGAATATGCTAATTTTATATGTAATGATTTTATCGGATGATATTGCAGTAAATAATCTGCCCCGTACAACTTGGTGTTTTGTGTATTGTGATATTGATAAATAGTTTGGTTTTCAAACCACAAACCTTCTATCTTATCTTTAAAAGCATTACGATAAAGACTTAAAGAAGTATTAACTTTCGATTTTGAATATTCTATAGAGGTTGAGATATAGTGATTGGTTTCAGGCTTTAAGTCATCATTCCCTTTGATAATAAACAGACCTATCATATCCCAATCCATATAAAGTTCTTTTAGGTTAGGGGAACGATATCCTGCAGCATAATTTCCCCTAATCGTAATAGGATGTTTTTTATACATCAAAGATGCTTTTGGTGTAAAATTCATTCCAAATGAACTGTGGTGTTCGCTTCTTAATCCTAAGATCAAATTCCATTTTTCAGAAAACCTAATATCATCTTGTAAAAACAAAACTCCATTGGAAACCGATTTTGTCACCAATTGATCTTCAACAAAAAATTTAGATAAAAGAGATTCATTTAAATATTCAGTGCCAGCCGTTAATACCTGTTTTGTACTTAATTCATAAACACCTGTAATTTTGGGATTGCTGACATGATGACTATACTTAAGATTCTGGTCATTCAATGGTTCTATATAGTCATATTTATTATAAACATCATCATGGTAACTAAAACTATATGAGCTAAATTTATTTGGTCTATAGCGTGTTTTTATGGTGTAATTAAAATCTATGTATTTGTCATGTTTATTGTCAAAATATAAAAAATCTGCTACTTCATGTTGGTAATAACTTCCTGTTAGGTTTATTTCTAATTTGTCATTGGGGTTATAACCTATTGATTGTGTTATTGTATAATCTTTTGATCCATTTATATTGGATGGTTCCAAGTCTTTTTCTTGAATAATTAAAGTGTCTATTTCAATATAATTTTTTACTATTGAATCCGCATCATATAACTGATAGGCATCTGATGATTTCTGAGTAAAATTAGTTTTAGAATACCATTTACCACGATTAAATCCGAAGCTGTAATTTTGAGTTAAATTGGCTTTGTCTAAGCTTTTTTTAGCATCATAATAATCCGAATTTTTTGATAAATCTGGATAATTCGTATCAAAAGGACTTTCGTATTGCAAGGCTACAGATCCATAAAAAGGTTTTTTAGATTTTTTAGTAATAATATTGATAACAGCACCCATTGCCTGCGAACCATATAAAGTTGAGGTAGCTCCTTTAACAATCTCAATTTGATCAATCTCATGTGTGTTTAATCTTGAGTAATCAACATTTGAACCCGTTTCACCTGCCATTCGTTCACCATCTATCAAAATAAGAATATTCTTTGATTCTAAACCTTGAGCAGTTAAATTACTTCCAAAGCCTACATTATTAAATTTAATACTTGGAATATCAGCAGATAAAACATCTTGTACAGTTTGCAGGCCACGACTTTGTATTTGTTTTGCTGTAATAACTTGTGTAAGAACAGGTGTGTTCTTAAGTGATTTTTCTGTTCGTGTAGCAGTTACAACCACCTGATCTAGATTAAAGACATCTGTTTCTAAAAAAAAGGTTTTAGTAGTATTGGGGTAAATGGTATCAAGTACAGTTTTAAAACCAGTATAAGAAATGCGCAACATACTTTTGTTAGTAATCAAATTTGGGGTAGTACCTTTGTGATTAGTGCTTGAATAATGCTTTTGGAGAGAAGTAAGATCTGTAAAAATAATTGTCACATCAGGTACTGCTATTCCAGTGCTAGCATCTTTAACTTCTATATAATCAGTTTGTGAAAAAATTGGACTAACAAAAAAAAGAATAGAAATCACAAGAATTAGCCGGCTAGGACTATTAGCTGTGAACATGATATCTAAGAATAGTTTCATTAATAAAAATAATTTCTTAAAAAGACTTGGCAAAAGTAACCCAAGATAAATTATTAAAATAACGATACAAATATTTTAAATACCGATTATTGTTGTAACTTTGCAGAGCATTAAAACCTCTATATATAAGGAATTTAGTGATAAATCTAAAGATTAACTAATAATTCTAAAAATAGAATGTCTAAAAACAACGATAAAAGAACAAATAAAAATACCGCTCAAAGTATCGAAATAGAAGCCAGTTTTTTTCTACTGATTAATAAAAATGATACAGATCATACACAACAATTAGCCAAGGAGATAGATTGTAGTTTTATTCAAATTCATTTTTGCCTGCATGAGTCAGTTAAATTACTCTTTAATCAAGGTAAATATGGAATAGATATTTTAGCCAGCAAATCTTTACTACTTTACAATCCCACTCAAGATTTACCCATGAATGTTGAGTTAGCATCTGGCGCACAACTCATAAGTGTCTTAATCTCTATTGAAAAATTACATACCTTTTTTACACAAGAAGCGGGTATTATCCATTTTTTAAATGATGAAAATAAGGATAAAAAATTCTATTCAGATAAAGCTATTGCAGCTAATGAAAGTATTGTTTTAAGTCAAATAATATCTCATAAAGTGCAACCTACGATGGAAAAATTGTATTTAAAAGCAAAAATTTATGAGCTTTTGAGTCTCTATTTTCAACCCAAATCTGATGCAGCGAACAACTGTCCTTATCTTGAAGAAGAAGAAAATGTTGAAAAAATACGTACAGCTAAACGTATTATTATAGAGCGTATGGCTGAGCCACCAACACTTAAAGAGTTAGCAGAAGAAATTGAATTACCATTAGCCTATTTAAAAGATGGCTTTAAACAAATTTATGGAGATACTGTTTTTAACTTTTTATGGGAATATAAAATGGAGTATGCGCGTAGAATGTTAACTACTAAAAAATACAATGTTTCTGAAGTAAGTTTCGAAGTAGGTTATAGTACGGCAAGTCATTTTATCGCTGCTTTTAAAAAGAAGTTTGGAATTACTCCTAAAAAATATATGGGGAAAATCTAAGCATTTACTACATTTGCTAGTGAACAAAACTCGCAAAGTTTCAATAGGCAGGAGTGATGACAACTTTGGGAGTTTGAGTAAAAATGAGTTTAACTACTAACAACAATTACTAATGCTGAACATCGCTAAAATAAGAGCAGATTTCCCTATTCTAAAACGAAAAATAAACGGAAAACCTTTGGTTTATTTTGACAATGCAGCAACAGGTCAAAAGCCACAAGTCGTCATTGATGCACTAGATAAATATTACAAAAATACCAATGCAAATATCCATCGAGGTGTACATACTTTAAGTCAAGAGGCAACTAATGCTTACGAATATTCTCGAGAGACCATTAAAAATCATTTTAATGCTAAACATTCGCATGAGATAATTTTTACAAGAGGTACTACTGAAAGTATCAATTTAGTTGCTAATGGATTTTCCCAATTATTACAAAAAGGTGATGAAGTTATTATTTCGCAATTAGAACACCATTCTAATATCATTCCTTGGCAATTAGCCTGTGAGAAATCAGGAGCTGTTCTTAAGATTGTTCCGATAAATAAAAAAGGTGAATTATTAGTTGAATCTTATGAATATTTACTCTCAGATAAAACAAAAATAGTCGCTATAAACCATATTTCTAATACGTTGGGGACAATTAATCCTATAAAGAAAATTATAGATAAAGCACATGAATATGGTGCTGCCGTTTTAATAGATGGCGCACAAGCAACTCCACATTTAAAGGTTGATGTACAGGCTTTAGATTGTGATTTCTATTGTGCTTCAGCACATAAAATGTATGGACCTACTGGTATTGGTATGTTGTATGGTAAAGAGGATTGGCTTAACAAACTGCCACCCTATCAAGGTGGTGGTGAAATGATTAAAGAAGTAACCTTTGAAAAAACCACTTATGCTGATTTACCGTTTAAATTTGAAGCAGGCACACCTAATATTGCAGCAGGTATTGCCTTTAGCGTAGCCATTGACTATTTAAATAATATAGGATTAGAAAATATTGCCTCCTATGAAAACGGGTTATTAAAATACGCAACAGAACAACTTGTTAGTATTCCTCATTTAACAATTATTGGTACTGCAAAACACAAAGCTGCGGTAGTTTCTTTTACAGTAGATGGAATCCATCCCTTTGATATTGGTAGTATTATTGATAAACTTGGGATAGCAATCCGTACAGGGCACCATTGCACACAGCCTATCATGCAGTTTTATAATCTATCGGGCACTTCTAGAGCATCCTTTTCATTTTACAATACTAAAGATGAGATAGATGTGTTTGTTGATGCATTAAAAAAAGCTTTGATGATGTTATTATAACTTCATTATTGGCACCTTTTTTGTATTTTTACTTTACATAAACCTTAAAAGAATCATTATGAAACCTTTTTATAGCCTATTAATATTAACCTTTTTTTTAACTTCTTGTGAAGAAGAAAAAGTAATTTATGTTGCAGATCACCTAGAAAATTGTGAAAGTGTTACACCTCAAACTTGTATGTTAATTAAAGAAAATAAAACAGATGATTGGAATTATTTTTATGATGCTATTGAAGGGTTTACCTATGAAGAAGGATATGAGTATATCTTAAAAGTGAAAATATTAAAAATAAAAAATCCGCCAGCTGATGCATCAAGTTTAGCATATAAATTAGTTGAGGTTATTTCTAAAGAAAAAACACAAACAAGTATATCAATTTATGGGAAATGGATTGTTACTAACATCAATAATTTTGAAAATAAAACAGACAAATCACCCTATTTTACAATTCAAAAAGGGCAAATTAATGGTAATACAGGTTGTAATAACTTTGGTGGTTCTATAATAAACGATTCCACAGGTGTTTTTCAAACAGGAATGCTTAAAATGACCAAAATGTATTGTGAAGAGACCACTGATTTAGAAAATGCTTTTGCAACTGCACTAGGAAATACAGTATCATATTCTCGATCAGGAGATCTTATCAGCCTTTTTGATAATCAAAAAAACAAACTACTTAGCGCTAAACTTGCAGAAAATGAAATAAAAGATATAACTAAAAAAAGAGAACCATTAAGTATTCGTTATAGTGCGACATCTAGAGGTTTTGGACACAGTATCAATTTTGTAAATGGACAATTTATTTACGAAGAAATAAGACCTAAATCTTTTAAAAGCATTAAAACTATTACAGATTCAGACATAGAAACCATCTATCTCTTAGCTTCAAAAATAGATTTTACTACTTTAGAAAAATTAATACCACCTTCAAAAGCACATCAATATGATGGAGCTGCTGGTGGAACATTTATAATCATAAGCAAAGGTGTAACCTATCGCACACAAACTTTTGACTATGGCAATCCTCATGCTGAAATAAAAGATTTAATTGAGAAATTGGTATCACTTAAGGATTCCTTAGAACCTAATTCAAAATAACGAATCTTTACCTGCTTCAAAACCAGAATCAATTAGTAAGTTTTTTTGTTGAGAAGCAGTAACAGCCAAGTGGTCACAACGTTCGTTTTGAGGATGGTCGTTGTGTCCTTTTATCCAAATCATGGTTGGTTTAAATGTATCATATAGTTTTACAAATCGACGCCATAAGTCGGTATTTTTTACATTAGAATAGCGCCTTCTTTTCCAACCAGCAATCCAATCTTTGTTAACGGCATCTACAACATATTTAGAATCTGAAAAAATGCTAATTTCTAGATTATCAAATTTTATTTGCTCTAAAGCTACAATGACAGCCAAAAGCTCCATTCTGTTATTGGTGGTTTTTAAATAACCTTGTGAATACTCTTTTTTATAAGGTTTCCCAACCCATTCCATAACAATGCCATAGCCACCAGGACCTGGATTTCCGCTGCATGCACCATCGGTATATATGTGAATACTTTCAGTCATAAACTTATCAAAAAAATAAAAAATGTAATATTATTCACTACAAAACTAAGAAATAATTAATTTCGCAACCTAATTATGGTAAAAATCAAAGATATAGAATTGGGAGAGTTCCCATTGCTTCTTGCTCCAATGGAAGATGTAAGCGATCCTCCTTTCAGAAAACTCTGTAAAGAATATGGCGCTGATGTGGTGTATACGGAGTTTATTTCATCTGAAGGGCTAATTAGAAATGCACGAAAAAGTGTACAAAAATTAGACATTTACGATAGTGAGCGCCCAGTTGGCATTCAGATTTTTGGACATGATTTAGATTCTATGTTACGAACGGTAGAAATTGTTGCCGAATCAAAACCCGATTTTATTGATATTAATTATGGATGTCCCGTTAAAAAAGTAGTAAACCGAGGAGCAGGAGCAGGAATATTAAAAGATATTCCAAGAATGGTGGAACTTTCTGAGGCTATGGTGAAACATACTAATTTGCCCGTTACTGTTAAAACCCGTTTGGGTTGGGATCATGATTCTGTTGAAATTATTGAAGTAGCCGAGCGTCTACAAGATGTTGGTATTTCTGCAATAGCAATACACGGTAGAACACGCGCTCAAATGTACAAAGGTGAAGCAGCTTGGGAACCAATAGCCAATGTAAAAAACAACCCACGAATGCATATTCCAGTTTTTGGAAATGGTGATATCAATACACCTGAAAAAGCCTTATTAATTAGAGATAAATTTGGATTAGATGGCGCCATGATAGGTCGGGCGAGTATCGGAAATCCTTGGTTTTTTAATCAAGTTAAACACTTTTTAAAAACAGGTAAGCATTTAGCACCACCAACCATTGCTGAACGTGTTCATGTTGCCAAACGTCATTTAGAAATGGCAACAGATTGGAATGGTGATATTGTAGGTATGTTAGAAACGAGACGTCATTACTCTAATTATTTTAAAGGAATTGCCAATTTTAAGGAGTATAGATTAAAACTGGTAACAGCTCCTACAAAAGAGGATGTTTTTAGAGTGTTTGAAGAAGTATTGGAGAAGTTCTAGTGTTCTTTAATCTCAATTATAAAGGCTTAGCTATAAAAATTGTGAGTCTCTATTGAATATGTAAAATAAATCATCTAATTTTATAACAGATATTTGCAACAATATCTTTAAAAAAGAAACTTGTATATATTTGTGTTGCCACCAATAATGAAAAAAATATTGCTAATACTAATAATTTGCTCAAATACGTTTGTGTTTTCTCAAACAAAGAACGTAAAAGAACTAGCGATAGAAATATCAAAGAAAAATCTTGATATGACAGAATTAGTATCATACGTGAATGAAAATCTGGAGGAAAATACTGAAAAAGCGTTTTTTTTCTACTATTGGATAGGTTTAAATGTGAATTATGACCGTGAACTATTCAGCAAACGAAACCAAACTAATTTTAGTTATGAAAAAGATTATTCATACAATCTAAAACCTGAACAAGTTTTTGAAAAAAGAATAGGTGTATGTTCAGGATATTCGAATCTGTATAAATGGTTTTTGGACGAACTGGAAATAGAAAATGTGATTGTTTCTGGACATATTAGAGACGAAACAAATCATTTTATCGAATTGGATTTGGATTTTGATTATGGACATTCGTGGAATATCATTAAATTAAATGGAAAATGGATGATTGTAGATACGACTTGGGGAACTTCTTCTAATTCAATGATATCTGACTTCTATTTTGACGTAAGTCCCGAAAGAGCAATTATTACTCATTATCCTGAAGACATCTCATGGCAACTCCTAGAAATTCCTTTATCTTTAGAAGAATTCAATAACTCGAAATTCATAAAACCAATTTGGTTTGAAGTTGGATTTTCTGATAATCCAAAGCTTAAAAAGGATAACAAAAATTATTATTTCGTTTTCCAAAACAATCCTAACAAGAATTGGTCTGTAGATTTACTTTTTAGTGGGGACAATCTAGATTTTCAACCTGTCCAAAACGTAAAAAAAATTGTTCAAGAAGGATTGACCTATCTTAAATTTGATAGAACAGAGATACCTGAAAAAGTATTCTTCAAAGTGAACATTTTTGAAGTGATTCAAGAAAAGAATTATAAAACTACAACGACCTATGAGGATGTTATTAATTTTAAAATATAATTAACTGGTGGTAACATTGGCTAAAATCCATTGTGGCTAATTGCCTTACCTTAAAGTTTATTTTGTATCTGTGAACACGCCAAATCTTTGGATTTGGCAACATTAACGGAAAGAAGCAGTGACCAAATCCAAAGATGTGTCTAATTTTATAAACTGATAGTTAAGGCTTCTAAAACTCATAACATTTTTTAGCCGAAACCGTTAATAAAGTTACTTTCAATACCCGTTATTTATATTCTTAATAAATCCTTAACCCTTATATCTGCTCCATTAAAAAAAGGCTGTCTGAAAAAGACAGCCTTTTTATTTTTAACAAATTACAAGTATAACTTGTTAAAAAATCAACTAACCAAACTTTATTTTCTAGCCGGAGCTTTTGTTTTTGTGTTTTTTGTGTGTTCCGCTTTTTTACTTGTTGAACGTTGTTTGCGCTCTATTGTTTTTCGCTGAACTTTAAATCTTTTTCTACCTTCATCTGAACTGGTTTTGCTGGAGGCAATTCTATATTGAATATAACCACGTCCGTCAAATTCATAAGTTGTTCCAGAAGCATAGTGATATAAACTAATTGCTGTATCATCAATAACGCTTAATTCAAAGGCTTCAGTATCTCCGTTGTCATAATATAATGTTAAGTCTTTTATGTCATTATATCCATTGATGTTAGCCACTTCATAATCTCCTGTAAAATCCCAATATCTTTCTGAAACAGGAGTTCCAACTTCATCTATCGAAGAATAAAATGTGGTAATACTCTCAGGTGTAAAAGCGAGATAATTCTCATTATCAAAAGCATTTAATTCACCTTCTAGACTCGTATAGGTTTTTTCCCATTCGTTATATTCTTGTAAAAAATATTCTAAATTATCATAAAACACTTGGTCGTAATCAAATGTAGCACTGTGATATCCTTCTAAATAATAAGTAACTTGATTATAAGAATCGTATAGACGTATGCTTTGTGAAGTATCAAAAATCACTTCAAATTCATAATAGCCATCATAGCTATGATTTACTTCTAACAAACCTCTATTGGTATTATAAGATCCTATTTGAATACCATATCCATTTCCACTAAAACCAATACCTACAATATTATTATTGGCATAAACTCGTCCGTTTATAAAAGAAAGTGTAAAAGCTTTTGAAACAAAAGGCACATCACCATAACCCGTAGTTCTATTAAAATCTACATACCAAATATCATAATGAGTTAGTGCTTCTTCTAAAGAGATGCCATCATCATAATAGTTATCTGTTTCTATAAAACAAGAAGTAAAGGTAAATGCGACGAGTAGTAGTCCGAAAAGTAGTTTAGTTGTTTTCATAATATTGATATTTGATTATATGAAATCAAAGTCTGTGCCAAAGCTTCTATATCTTATTATTTAGTAATTTTTAATTACTTTCGTGAAATACATTTGCTATTATGAAAAAAGTATTTTTTCTTATTCTTTTCAGTAATTACATTTTATTCTCACAAAATATAAGTGTGACAAAAAGTAAGATTTTTAATGATTTAAAAGCTAACAATAAGCTTGAGCATACACTTTCTTTGGATGATGGAAGTATAATGACTATTCGATCCTATTCTATGTCATCAGCAAATGTATATCCAACTTTTAGAGTATCTCACTATAATTCTGAATTTAAACTACTAGACAAAACAGATTTCAAGCATGGAAATGCTTTAATCCTTGGTGCTTTTGTAAAAGAAAAAACTATTTTTTTAATTGAGCAACGTATTGTCGAGCGTTTCATTAACAACAAAACTATTATTGGAGTTCGAATCTTTGTTTTGTCTTCATCAATCAGTTTATTAAATTTTGAGGAAAAAGAATTAATTAGCTTGGGAAATTATAATATACATGACTATTTCAAAGGCTATACCAAACTTTACAGTACCGATGAGCCAGGTAAAGTGATAAAAAAATATGCTCATTTATATCATTCAAAAAATAATAATTTTTTTGCACTTGTTTTTGATGTGAAAAATAAAAAAATAAAAAATAAAGGTCTTATCTCTTTTAACGATAAGTTTGAAATAGCATATACTAAAGTGCTTAAAACCGATAAATTACATAAAGAGTTTATCTTTAAGGATCTTATAATTGATGACGTAAATGGAAATGTTTTTTTTCTTGGTCATCCTCTTTACAAAAAACCAAAGTACTCATTCTTAAATATAAAATATCTTACTGAATTACAGGTTGTAAGCAAGGATACAATTATTACTTCAATAATTCACTCACCTAATCAATCTCTTAGTTCGTTAAAACTATTTCATGGCCCCAACGGTTTAAGTTGTACTGGAATATATACTGATGTAAACAATTTAGATTTTTATGGTGTTTTTCGAATCAATTTTGATGATAAAAACTTAACTCAAAAGATGACTTCGTTTATAAAGATTGAAAAACACATTCTTAAATACATAAAATGGCCATATTCAAGTATATTGAATACTGAAAATAGTTTTAATGGAAAACAATCGTATAAAAAGGATAAATTTATAACCAAAAACAGCTTCCATTTAGACGATGGCTCAATTATTTTTAATATAGAAAAGATTTCTTTATACTCAAATTCAACACCAAATCCTAGCCCGTCACTTAATTCTGGTGGAATATCAGTATCTGTAGGATTTAACAACTCAACATATATTAATAGAGGTGATTTGGTTTCTTTTAAAATATCAAATAATGGAGAAATGAAATGGGCGAAAAAAATTAAAAAAACCAATGTTTCAAGCAAAACTATATATAAAAATGGAAAGGTTTTTTTTATCATGAAACTGTATAAAACACAAAAATATAATGAAGAAATATTTAAGGTTTTTGGAAAGAAATTAGGTCAGTCACACTTATATTCAGTAACTATTGATGAAAATGGTGAAATGAATAGTGAGAAATTAATTGATAAAAAAGACCTCGAAAAGCATTTTGCTATTGAGGATGGTAAATATTCTAAAGAAAATGATGAACTTATTTTTCTAGGAACAAAGAAAAAAAGTAGGAAAAGTCAATTAATAAAACTTTCTATTAATTTCTAGGTTTAGCAGACGGAAAAAAAATGGTTTCTTTTTGTGGAATTCCCATAATTTTATAATAAAAGACTTTATCTCCTTTTGTATAACGAAGTATTGCTTCATCTTTATTTAAGTCAAAAGGAAAGTTCATCATTTCTGGGACAGGATTTCCATATTCACCTCTTGGATTTTCGGTTAAATTAATGTCTCTTCGTACTACTTTTCTAAAGTTAGCAACCCATAAAGTTTCTTTGTCTGTAGGTTTTATGTCTATATAAGTTGCTCTATTTTGAAAATACAAGGAATCGGGCTGTATTTCATCATTTGTAGTAACAAATAATTGAACTGTTGTACCTGAATTTCCTGGTTGTCCTCCCATCCAATCTTGATAGTAAGAGTCCGTTACAGAGAATGGAACCGTTTTCTGTAACTTAATTTTTGCACTCTGACATTGAACTAAGCCAAAGAAACTAATTAAACTACCTATTACACCAAAAGTTATTAAACGAATAATCATAATCCTTCTGTTTTTTATATGAATGACAAGAGATATGCCATAACGTATATTTTATACGAAATTAACATTTTTTTTTAACAATAATTGGGTTGAAAATAGCGTTTATTAGTACTTTAGCATTAAATTTAAATACCTTATCAAAATGAAAAAAATAATAATACTCCTATTTGTAGCTTTTTTTGGACTTTCCTCCTGTGTGAGTACCAAAAAATTTGAAGAATTAAATTCTAAGTTTCTTACGTCTGAACAAGCATTAACAAATTGTCGTGCTAACTTAATGAAGTGCCGTACGGATGATGATACATCAAAAAATAAAATTACATTTTTAAATGAACAAATTCAAGCACATAAAGACAATATTGGTCAATTGCAATCAGCTTTAGATAAATGTGTAAATATGAACCAACAAGGAAATACTAATATTGGTAAGCTATTAGATGAAATAAATTCATCTAATAAATATATTCGTCAATTAACTGAGATTAATCGTAAAAATGATTCCTTAACTTTAGCACTGAGTAACAAATTTAAACGCTCACTTAATAATTTAGATGATGAAGATATCAATGTAAAAGTTAAAAAAGGAGTTGTCTTTGTTTCTCTATCTGATGAAATGATGTTTGATTCAGGAAGTTATACTATTAAAAGTGATGCACTACCTGTGCTATCTAAAATATCTAAAATTGTAAATGACTATAAAGATTATGATATTTTAATAGAAGGTCATACAGACAACGTGCCTATTTCAACTACATTTTTAAAAGACAATTGGGATTTAAGTGCCATGCGTGCTACTTCAATTGCTCGTTTTATGCAAACCGATTTGGGTGTTAGTCCTGCACGAATAACTGCTGGAGCTCGAAGTGAGTATGTACCAAAAGACACTAATGATACAGCAGCAGGTCGTAATACAAACCGACGTACTGAAATTATAGTATTACCAAAATTGGATGAATTTATTAAGTTGATGGAAAATGCTCCTATTACGGAGTAGTTATTTCTTATAAATCAATCCCAAATTAGAATATTAGTTTGGGATTTTTTTATGTAGTTTTGTTGTTCACTAATAAAAATAAAATACGTTAAACCTTGAACCTACTATTTGTCAGCGGTCCTGAAATAATAATAGTCTTACTCATTGTAGTAATGCTTTTTGGTGCTGATAAAATTCCTGAAATTGCACGTGGTTTAGGAAAAGGAATGCGTCAACTTAAAGATGCGACTAATGAGGTTAAACGTGAAATTAATCAAACGGCAAAAAAAAATAATATTGACACTGATATTATAAAAGATGTTAAAAAGGAGATTAATAAAGTAAAAGATCATATTGAAGAATACTCTGGATCTATTAAAAGAGATACCAAATTTTGAGTTTATTAGATAGAATTATTGAAAAAGATAGAGAATTCTTCATCTATCTGAATAATCTTGGATCTGATAATTGGGATGTTTTTTGGCTCACAGTTACTGATAAATACATGTGGATACCACTTTATTTTATCCTCCTTTTCTTACTTTTTTGGTATTATGATTGGAAAAAAGCATTGATATTGCTTATTATTACAGCAGTATTAGTTGCTTTTACAGATCAGTTTGTAAATTTGATTAAATACACAACTCATCGTCTTCGCCCAAACAGAGATCCTTCTCTTGAAAATCTTATTCGTGTAGTAAAAAATAGTGGTGGCTTTAGTTTTGTCTCAGGTCATGCCACAAACTCATTTGCCGTTTCTACCTTTATGATTTTGAGTTTACGCAACTATTTTAAACCTATTTATTTAGTTTTATTATGGCCTATTCTATTTTTTTATAGCCGAATATATTTAGGTGTTCATTTCCCTATCGATGTAACATTTGGTATGTTTTTGGGAATTCTAATTGGTTATGGATTCTATAAATTTAGTCTGCTGATTCTACCCAAAATTAAGGATTGATAAAATTCTAATAGACCTTAATAATCTTACCATTACGGGCTTTTCCCCCTTTTAATAATTAGGAAAAAAACCAACCAAAATCAGGTTTATTCCTTACATTTTACCACTCAATAAATAAGACATTTGTATTATACAAAAACCAATATATTATGTCACGTTTTACAAAATCTGTTTTATTTATTATCGGGATTATTGCCATTCTCTATTTATTTACGTGTACTACATTCCTACCCTTTTATCACTCAAACAAAACGATTAATCACGATGAAGTGGTCACCTATGTTTTAAAAGAGGTATCCTATGAGCTAACTTACGGAGATGAAAATATCGACATAGAATCATTTGTTGATAAAGCAGTAAAAGAAGTCCTACTTACTAATTAGAATTCCATTCATACTTAAATATTTCAACAAAACAACAGTTGTTTATTGTGTCAGAAGCTGAATACTTTTGGCACAATCTTTTTATACCTAAAGCAAATCCTAATAATTATTTATATATTAGTATTGTTTAATTGACATTTTTAACGAAATTTACCGCAAATTCGTGTCAATAAACATGCAGAAAACATCCAAACAATACAATAGCATTGTCTCTCAATGTAGAGAACTTTTCGAAAAAAAAATGTCTGATTATAGCAGCGCGTGGCGTATTTTACGCTTGCCATCGCTAACAGATCAAATTTTTATTAAAGCGCAACGTATCAGAATGATGCAAGAAAATGAAGTGCGAAAAGTTGATGAGGATGAAATTCCAGAATTTGTTGGGATTATTAACTATTCTATAATGGCTTTAATTCAATTAGAAAATGGAGTCGTTGAGCAACCAGATTTAGATACAAAACAAGCACTAAATCTCTATGATAAACATATTGCTGAGACTAAAGCTTTGATGGAAGATAAAAATCATGATTATGGTGAAGCTTGGCGTGATATGCGCGTAAGTTCCTTAACTGATTTGATTCTACAAAAACTTTTACGCGTGAAACAAATTGAGGATAATGAAGGTAAAACACTAGTTTCTGAAGGAATAGATGCCAATTATCAAGATATGATTAACTATGCTATTTTTGCATTGATTCTAATAAATGAAACGAGCATATCAGATTTTGATACATGAAACAAATCAGAATTAATTTTACTTTAAACACTAAAATTTGATACTTAAACTACTAACTCATATTACTCGTATTCTAGTTGCGGCCACCTTTATATTTTCTGGTTTTGTCAAATTGGTAGATCCAATAGGTTCGGCTATAAAATTTGATGAATATTTTAGCGAAGAAGTTCTTAATCTTACTTTTCTAATTCCGTATGCACTACCTTTTTCTATCGTTCTAATTTTAGTAGAATTGCTTTTAGGTGTCATGCTTTTAGTCGGTTTTAAACCCAAACTCACCACGTGGCTTACAGCATTACTTATGTTAGTATTCTTATTCTTAACTTGGTATTCTGCCTATTATGATAAAGTAACTGACTGTGGTTGTTTTGGTGATGCTATTAAATTAAGTCCTTGGGCGACTTTTTATAAAAATATCGCTTTTGGAATATTGATAGTTTTCTTATTATTCAACCTAAAACATATAAAACCTTGGTTTGGAAAAATGGGAACCAACTGGATTCCTTTTATAACACTTCTTGGTGGGCTTTTTATCAGCTATTATGTTTTACAACATCTTCCAATAATTGATTTTAGACCTTATGCCATTGGTAAAAGTATCCCTGAAGGGATGAAATATGTAGATGGTGAGGATTTTCCTCCCGTACACGACTTTATTTTAGAAAATGATACCGATGACTTAACCGAAACCATTTTAGAAGCTAAAAAAGTGCTATTGATCATTGCTTATAGTCTAAATTATAGTGAGTTAAACGCCTTTGAAAAACTAAAATCTTTAGCAGAAAAAGCACAAAAACAAGGCTATATAGTCTATACACTTTCTGCTTCATCAATGGATGAATATAAAATGCTCCAAGAACAATATAAATTATCATTTGATATGTTATATTGCGATGAAACAACACTAAAAACAATGATACGTGCCAATCCTGGTATCATGAGCTTAGAAAAAGGAACCGTCACTGGCAAGTGGAATTGGACTGATATAGATAAAATAAGCATTAAGTAATATACCTATGCAACATATATTTTTAGTTTTTATCGGAGGTGGAATTGGAAGTGTACTACGCTATCTAATTGGTCTAAGACTAAACCAAGATAACATTCCTTATGGTACTTTTACCGTAAATATTATTGGAAGTTTGTTAATTGGACTTTTAATGGGATATTTTCTAAAAACCGCAAATCATACACTTACTGAAAATCAAATTGCCTTTCTAGCTGTAGGTGTTTTTGGTGGTTTTACTACCTATTCCTCTTTTATGTATGAAAACTTGCAATTTCTAATCAATGAACAATATTTTAGATTTGTGGGCTATACTTTACTTTCTCTAGTCCTTGGGTTTTTAGCTGTTTTTTTAGGGTTTTTATGGGGGAAACTCATATAATAAATCTTATAGAAGTTCGTTTATTCTACATTGTAATACCTAAAAAAAACTAAATGACTAAATTCTTTTTAATTATACTGGGATTATTATTTTTTGTTTCCTGTACAACAAACGAAATTTCAACAGATGATGATACAAATCCTGATCCAAATGCCAATATAGATTACAAACAAGAAATGCGTGATTTTGTCATCGGAATTAGTGAATATGCAAAAGCCATCAAGCCTAATTTTTTTATTATCCCACAAAACGGAATTGAATTAGTAACGGTTGATGGCGAAGATAACGGAGCATCTCATACAGCCTATTTAAACGCAATTGATGGTCACGGTCAAGAGGATTTGTTTTATGGATATGACAATGACGATGTTGCTTCACCAAGTGTTGAAAATGCCTACCTAAGAACATTTTTAGATATTTCAAAAAATGCAGGTAATACTATTTTAGTAACTGATTATTGTTCTACTCCATCCAAAATGGATGATTCGTATACACAAAACAGCACAAATGGCTATATTTCTTTTGCGGCAGACGAAAGAGAATTATTCAACATTCCTACCTACCCAAATCCTATCGTGGGTGAAAATGCAGACAACATCTCACAATTATCAGCTATTTCTAATTTTTTATATCTAATAAACCCACAAAATTTTGCCACCAAAGCAGATTTTATAAATGCAATAACTGCAACGAATTATGATTTGATTATCATGGATTTATTCTTTCATGATGACACCGAGTTTACAGCTGCTGAAATAACACAACTTAAAGCAAAGTTAAATGGTGGCTCACGTTTGGTTATCTCGTATATGTCAATAGGTGAAGCTGAGGATTATCGTTATTATTGGAATGCTAGTTGGAGTACAAACAGCCCAACTTGGTTAGATCAAGAAAATCCAGCTTGGGCAGGAAACTTCAAAGTAAAATATTGGGAAGAAGCTTGGCAAAATATCATCTTTGGGAATAATGACTCTTACCTAAAAAAGATTACTGATGCAGGTTTTGATGGTGTTTATTTAGATATTATTGATGGATTTGAGTTTTATGAAGATTAAATTTCACCGCAAAGTCGCTAAGTCGCAAAAGGATTAAACGAAGTAACGCTGAATGATAGTAGAAATTAAAAAAGAATTTACTTTAACCATCAAGTGAGATTATTAAATCTTTGTGTCTTAGCGGCTTTGCGGTGAAGCATATCTATGCTTTTACTACCTAATGAAAAGCCTTTACACCAGCTTTTATTGCTACTTTTAATTCATTTTCTTTAGGTGGAACAGCACAAGAGTACTTGTGGTTATAAGCACAGTAAGGATTATAAGCACTGTTAAAATCAATGATAACAGTTGCATCAAAAGGCAACTCTAAGTCTACATATCTTCCTCCACCATAGCTTTCTTTTCCTGTTGTTAGATCTGTAAAAGGAACGAATATGTGGTTTTTGTATTCTTCTGGAATATTTTCTGCCATATTTTGATAAACAGGTAATTCACAGGATATACCATTCAATTCAAAAAATAATGTTCCATATTTTTGATAAATAGGTTTTCTGTCTGTAGTGGTTGCCATCTCAAACGGAACTGGAAATTCATTTTTTACAAACTCTGTCTCGATGATATATTTTAAATCAATAGGGTAAAAATCTAGACTTCTAAAAGTTTTAAAATCAGCATCTGTAAGTGGAGATTTTTCCTCATCTGCATATTGAATATTGAGTTTGTACTGTGCTTCTTTTGCGGCATCAAGTTGTACTTGTTGTTCTTTTGAAATAGTTTGTTGCGAACAGGCAATAAAAGAGGATAAAATAAAAAAAAGGCTTAAAAATCTCATGAGTTCTAGTATTATGAACTTCAAAAATAAGAATAACTAAATTATGATAGGATTTATTTTGTTGTTTTTAAAGACAAACGTATACTTTTCTCTGTGAAACTTAGTGTATTATTCGAACAACTCTGTGCAATAACACTTTCTATTTTCCAATTACACCCATTTCAACTCCCTCAGAATAAGCGACTTGAACTCCATTTTCACTAAAAGCAGATTTAATATTACGATAAGAATCATAGGTTACTTCCCAAAAATCATCAGGTTTTACAAAAGGTAAAACACCAATTTTTACAAAGTGTGTATCAAAAGCGATAATACCAATATCTAATACTTGATCTTTAAGTATTTTATCTATAGAGGCTAATGCATTATTAATTATTTCTTTAATTTTTGGAAAATCCTCATCATACGGCATAGTCACTTCTAATTCTAAACGTATAACTCCTTTTTTAGAAAAATTAGTCACTACATCATTGGTTATTTTTCCATTTGGAATAATCATTGTTTTACTACCAGGTGTTACTATGATTGTATTAAAAATACCAATTTCTTCAACCTTTCCGAATTTATCTTCTATCTGAATCCAGTCACCAACATGATAGGGTTTCATAGACAACACAATTAAACCTGAGGCGAAATTTCCTAGACTTCCTTGTAATGCCATACCAATTGCAAAGACAGAAGCTGCTATTATGGTTGCAAAAATAGAAAGCTCTATTCCGATGATTCCCGCAACAATAAAAAGTAAAACTATTTTTAAAATTGCATCAATAATAGATACCAAAAAAGGACGAATCGTATCAGAAAAACCTGCTTTTGAAAATGCTAATTCTAATAACTTCGATACTTTTTTTATAATCTTAAAGCCAATCCAAATTATAAATAATCCTAAGATTACCTTTGGAGCAAAAAACACTATTTTATCAAGTGCAATTACTAAATATTCATTTAATTTTTCCATTTAACTAAATAATTTATACAAAACTAAATTTTTATTCTTACTAGTTTTTCTTTTAAATTTACAATACTATTAAGTCTCCTTCCCAGCTACCAGTTATATGTTTTCCATCAGGTGCAATAATATCAAAAGTTAATTTCACCCAGTCTGGTTCACTTTCAATTACCTCTACGGTCCCATTCATACAATAAAGTTGAACAAAAGATGTCCCTATTGTATTGTTGTAATAAACTGAAGGTTGATATGCAAAAATATCTAAATTATCATCAAAAGTATAAGTTCCTACACCTAATCTATCTTCTGAATTTGTTGCAAAATCTAAAAAAATCATTGCTCCTGATCCCTGCATTCCACCTGTAGGAATAAGGTCTATTCCTTCTGAAAATAGAACAACCTCAACATAATACGGCTCTACAGTAGTATATCCTTTAACAAGTTCTTTAGTATCATTATCATAAGAAATGAAATTAGTATAGCTTGCTGAATTATCATCACTACTACAGCTAAAAATTAGAGAACTAAAAAGAATAATTGCCAAAAATTGTAATTTTTTTTTCATAATAAATATTGTGTTTTAATATTAAATATATAACACCTATAGATCTTATTACATATTTCGTCTATACTGACCACCAACCTGAAACAAAGCTCCTGTAATTTGACCAATTGTACAAACTTTGGAGGCTTCCATTAATTGTTCAAAAATGTTTTCATTTGCTAGTGATTTCTTCTGCAATAATACTAATTGTTTCTCAACTTCTTTAGCATTTACTTTATGCATATTAGTCACTACCTCAATTTGATATTCTGTTTCTTGTTTGGTTGCGCGAATCACTTCTTGTGGTAAAATTGTTGGCGAACCTTTACTGCTTAAAAAAGTATTAACTCCCATAATCGGTAATTCACCCGTATGTTTTAACATTTCATAATACATACTTTCCTCTTGAATTTTACTACGTTGATACATGGTTTCCATCGCTCCCAAAACACCGCCACGTTCTGTAATTCTATCAAATTCGGTATAAATAGCTTGTTCTACTAAATCAGTTAATTCTTCAATAATAAATGCTCCTTGAATCGGATTTTCATTTTTAGTTAATCCCAATTCTTTATTGATAATTAGTTGAATTGCCATGGCTCTACGCACACTTTCTTCGGTCGGTGTGGTAATGGCTTCGTCGTACGCATTGGTATGTAATGAATTACAATTATCATAAATCGCATATAAAGCTTGTAAGGTTGTTCGGATATCATTAAAATCAATTTCCTGTGCATGCAATGATCTACCAGATGTTTGAATATGATATTTTAACATCTGTGCCCTTGGGTTGGCTTTGTATTTATCACGCATAGCTTTCGCCCAAATTTTTCTAGCAACACGACCTATAACTGCATATTCTGGATCAATTCCATTCGAAAAGAAAAAGGATAAATTGGGTCCAAAATCATTGATATCCATCCCACGAGAAAGATAATACTCCACATAAGTAAATCCGTTTGCTAGTGTAAAGGCTAATTGCGAAATAGGATTGGCTCCTGCTTCAGCAATATGATAACCAGAAATCGAAACAGAATAAAAATTACGGATTTTATTATTGATAAAATATTCTTGAACATCGCCCATCATACGTAAAGCAAACTCGGTTGAAAAAATACAAGTATTTTGTGCTTGATCTTCTTTGAGAATATCAGATTGTATAGTTCCTCGAACCTTGGAAATGGCATCCTTTTTTATGGTTTCATAGACCTCTTTTGGTAAAACTTGGTCTCCTGTAACACCTAATAAAAACAAACCTAAACCATTATTTCCTTCAGGTAATTTTCCTTGATAAGCTGGTCTTGGAATTCCTTTGGCTTTATAAATTGTCTCAATCTTTTTAGTAACTATATTTTCAAGTCCGTTTTTATAAATGTATTTTTCACATTCTTGATCAATCACGGCATTCATAAAATAACCCAACATCATCGGTGCTGGACCATTAATGGTCATTGAAACTGAGGTCATAGCATCGGTCAAATCAAAACCAGAATATAATTTTTTAGCATCATCTAAACAGCAAATTGAAACCCCTGAATTTCCTATTTTACCATAAATATCGGGTCTTTTATCGGGATCATTTCCGTATAAAGTAACGCTGTCAAAGGCGGTTGACAAACGTTTAGCAGGCATTCCTAAACTCACATAATGAAAACGTCTGTTGGTGCGTTCTGGTCCACCTTCACCCGCAAACATGCGTGTTGGATCTTCACCTGTACGTTTAAATGGATAAATACCGGCAGTATAAGGAAATTCACCTGGAACATTTTCTTGTAAAATCCATTGTAAAATATCACCCCAAGCTTCGTATTTTGGTAATGCTATTTTTGGAATTTTAGTGTGTGATAAGGAATCAGAATGTGTAGGAATTTTAATGACTTTATCACGAACTTTAAAACTATAATACTCATTTTTATAGGCTTTTTTCTTTTCTTGCCATTCAATAATTTTATCCCAATTGTGTGGATCTAAATCTTTTTTATTTTTATCAAATTCATTTATCAATAACTTCACAAATTGTTTATCTGAGTCGTTCTTAACTTGTTTCAGAACCTGTCCATCATCAAGTCCATTTTTGGTTAAAAAAGATTGTTTCGTTTTACTCGTAATAATATTTGTTAGTAATATTATAGTTGTATAGATTCCAAATAGCTTTTGAGCAACTTCTTTTTGGTTGATTGCCCATTCATCGTAAGATGTATTATTTTCTACAATTTCTGATAAATAACGTATCCGTTTTGGCGGAATAATAAATGCCTTATCAGCCGTTTCATTAGTTTTGGCAACAGATGACTTAAACTTCACACCTGTTTTATCTGTGATTGTATCCAATAAAACACGGTATAAATTAGTAGTGGCAACATCATTAAACTGTGATGCTACTGTACCATAAACAGGCATATCATCTACATTTTTATCAAATAAATTATGATTACGTTGGTATTGTTTTTTCACATCGCGAAGTGCATCTAAACCACCACGTTTATCAAATTTATTTAAGGCAATAACATCTGCATAATCTAGCATATCAATCTTTTCTAATTGAGTTGCTGCTCCATATTCTGGAGTCATCACATAGAGTGAAATATCAGAATGATCCGTAATTTCTGTATCCGATTGTCCGATACCTGAAGTTTCTAAGATGATTAAATCATATTCAGCTACCTTAAGAATATCTAAAGCATCACTTACGTGTTTTGATAGTGCTAAATTGCTTTGTCGCGTAGCCAATGAACGCATATAAACACGATCTGTATTTATGGCATTCATACGAATACGATCGCCTAAAAGTGCACCACCTGTTTTTCGTTTGGATGGATCTACCGATACAATGGCTAAATTTTTATCAGGAAAATCAACAAGAAAACGTCGTACTAATTCATCTACTAAAGAGGATTTACCTGCTCCACCTGTTCCCGTAATTCCTAATACTGGAGTTACAGATTTTGAGCTGTTCAAAGTAGAGTATATTTCTTTGAATTTATCATGATTATTCTCAGCAATTGTTATTAAACGAGCGATGGTATTTACATCTCTCTTTTTAAGAAGTGCTACCACTTCATTTTCGTTAGAAAGGTTTAATGAAGAGCTGTCTGATTGTTCCACCATATCATTAATCATTCCTTGTAAACCCATGTGCCGACCATCATCAGGTGAGTAAATTCGAGTGATACCATAATCCATTAACTCCTTAATTTCTTCTGGTAAAATAACTCCACCGCCACCACCAAATATTTTAATTTGTGAAGCTCCTTTTTCTTGGAGAAGGTCATGCATATATTTAAAATACTCATTATGACCACCTTGATAGGAAGTTATGGCAATGGCATTTGCATCTTCTTGAATTGCGGTGTTGACTACTTCTTCAACACTGCGATCATGTCCTAAATGAATGACTTCAACACCTGTTGCTTGAATAATACGACGCATGATGTTTATCGCAGCATCATGACCGTCAAACAAAGAGGCTGCTGTGACAATTCTAATTTTATTTTTGGGAATATATATAGGAATTTGTTCCATTGTAAATCTGTGATTTGAGGCACAAATATACGAAATTCCAATTGTAGAGGCGTAGCATGCTACGCCTCTACAATTGGAATACAATTGAATTGATGATTAACTACAATCTAATAGGAATCCCATAATAGAATTCTAAGAATTTAGAGCGAAATATAAAGTTATATTTTGCTCGGATAAAAGAGGATTGTGCATTGACCAATTGATTGCGAACTTGATCAAAGTCATAAGAAGTTAAGACTCCTAAATCATAGCGTTCTTGCGCTGTACGAAAAGCCTCTTCTTGAGCTTCAACTGATTTTTTGCTCGCTTCAAAGGTTTTTAAGGAAGTTTTAGCATCGATATAGGCACGTTCTACTATTGCTCTAAGATTTGTTCTTTCGTTTTCTAAGGTATATTCTGCAATTTCTTTTTGGACTTTTGCTCGCTGAACACTAATTTTTGTAGCAAACTTATCAAATATTGGAATCCCAATTGATAATCCTACTAAATGTCCTCTATTCTCATCGATTTGTTTAAAATAACCTATTCTGTTAATTTCTTCTTCATGTGGAGATAAATCACTTCCAAAGTAGGCTGAATAAGAGGTACTAAAACTATAACTAGCTGAAATACTAGGTAATTTTCCCGCTTTTGCGACTGCAATATCAAGTTCTGCATTATCTATACTCATTTTGGCACTTTCGATTTCAGGTCTCCAGGTTAAGGCTTTTTCAAAAATTAAATCACTATCCTTATAAAATAATTTGGCTGTTTCTAAATCAATACTAACATCAGCTACAGTAAAACCTTTATGAGATAGTTGTAAAATCTGCGCCAAATCTAATAAAGCTAAATCTAGGTTATTTTCTGCTTTAACCACACTTTCTTGATTCGCTGCTAAATTTGCTTCTACTTGAAAAAGATCGTTTCTAGCTTTAGTTCCTGCCTCTACTAATCCATTCATACGTTCTACTAATCTTTCCCCAACACTTATTTGTTCTCGTGCTATTTTAGCACTTTCTCGATTATATAATATATTTAAATATGCATTTACAACACCTAAAGTAATATCATCTTGAATCTTTTGAACATTTAGTTTACTGATTTCTAAGTCTTTTTTTGCCAATGTAACAAAATATTTATTACGATTACCATTATATAAAGTCACTCCGGCAGATATACCAAAACTATTTCTAAAAATACTATTGCTTGATGGGTCTCCAAAACTTTGATTTACTCCAGCTGATCCATCAAGAGAAGGGAAGAAATTCATTTTTGAACGAGTTACTTCAGCTTCTTGTAATTGTGTAGATAATTCACTTTGCTTTACGCTAATATTGTTTTGAATAGCATAAGCAACACATTCTTCTATAGACCAAACTTTATTGTTTTGTTGAGAAAACCCCGAAAAAACACTTATAAAAACAAGTAATACACTAAAATAGACCTTCATGCTGAAAAATATTTAATTAGAAAATACGGCAATTAGACGTATTAGAACAAGGTTTGTTACATAAAAATTTAGGCGATTTATCTTGAAAAAGATATGGAAGTTAAGATTTATTAAAAAATTACTTTGCAGTTATCTAAATTGTATTAAATTTGCCGTCCGATTAAACTCGGAAAAGTAAGCGAAAGTAGCTCAGTGGTAGAGCATCACCTTGCCAAGGTGAGGGTCGCGGGTCCGACTCCCGTCTTTCGCTCAGTCCAAAGGCTCGAGTGGTGGAATTGGTAGACACGTTGGACTTAAAATCCAATGGACAGTTATGTCCGTGCGGGTTCAAGTCCCGCCTCGAGTACAGTAAACCCTGATAATCAATTGATTGTCAGGGTTTTGTTATTTTAAAAACTAATTGTAAAAATTAAAACATCTATAGTTTAAAAGTGATCACAGGTTTTAAAGCATGATTCACTAAATCCTCACTAATACTTTCATTAAACATACTTGATAATCCACTACGTTGATGTGTGTTTAACGCAATTACATCTGCTTCAATATCTTTTGAAAAATTAAGAATACCACGTTCAATTGAAGTATCATTAAAAATATTAAGAGTGTGTGTGGGTAAATCAAAATCAGCTACAAATTCTCGTAGACGTTTGTTAGTTTCTTTTGTAGGTTCAAAATTATGTACAGTGTTTACAAAAAGCAGGTGTACTTCAGCGTCAAATTTAGATGCAAATTCTAAAAAGCGACCAAATGAAGGTTTCACCTCATCAGAGAAATCAGAGGCAAAAACAAATTTATCTATATTAAGTTCACCAACTCCTTTTTTAACTACAAGAACTGGGACATCTGAGTTACGTACAACTTTTTCAGTATTAGAACCAATAAACATTTCCTTTAAACCAGTAGCTCCTTGTGATCCCATAACGATTAAGTCCGTGCCTAATTCGTGACTATAATCAATGATCCCACTAAAGGTTTTGTGAAAACGAACTTCTTCAGAAATTTTTATCCCCTTTAAGAAATCAGACTTCATCACAGCATCAATTTTTTGATGAATTTTTTGAAGATATAAAACTTTTGCAGGGCTACTTGCATCACCATGTGCACTCATATCGGTTTCATTCATAGGAAGGTTAAGCATATGAAGCAAAAACATTTCTGCTCCAGACCTACGCGCGATTCTTGCTGCTGTTTTTATCGCACATTCAGCTTGTTCAGAAAAATCTATTGGGACTAATATTCGTTTCATTTGAAGTTGTTTTATATTAACATTTATATTGTAAAGTTATGAATTTATTACGAATGTTCAGTTGATATTTTGTTTTTATTGATTTTTGCCTATCTTTGCGCCGTAAAATCAAGGGTTTAGAGAAAGGATGGGGACGTTGAGTCCCCTATTTTTATACCATAAAATGGATACGAAACGTATAGTTACATTAAGAGATGAAGCACTTGCTGTAAATACCGAATTATTTTTGGTAGATTTTTCAATTTCAACAACTGGTGATATTGAAGTGGTAATTGATGGAGATAAGGGAGTTTCACTAGAAGAGTGTATTCGAATAAGTCGTCATATAGAGCATAATTTAGATAGAGAAGTAGATGATTTTTCCTTAAAAGTAACAACACCTGATATTACTAAACCATTAGTTCATCCAAGACAGTACAAAAAGAATATCGGACGAACGCTAAAAGTGCAAACTTTAGAAGGAAATACAGAAGGAGTTTTAGTTGCCCTAAATGATAAGCATATTATTTTAGAATGGAAAGTTAGAGAACCAAAACCCATAGGAAAAGGGAAACATACTGTTGAGAAAAAGGCTGAAATAGCCATAGAGAATATAACAAATGCAAAAGTTAAAATAGTTTATAACTGAATCAAATAGATAAGATGGAAAATATAGCACTTATTGAATCATTTTCTGAATTTAAAGATGACAAAAGTATTGATAGAGCAACCCTGATGGCCATATTAGAAGAAGTCATAGGTGCTACTATTAAACGAAAATTTGGAGATGATGATAACTTTGATATTATTATCAATCCTGATAAAGGAGATATGGAGATTTGGCGTAATCGAATTGTTGTTGCCGATGGAACAGTAGAAGATCCCCATAAAGAAATTGAACTTTCTGAAGCACAAAAAATTGAAGAAGATTATGAAATTGACGAAGAAGTTCCTGAAGAATTTAAGTTATCTGATTTAGGACGCAGAGATATTTTAGCCTTGCGTCAAAATTTGGTGTCAAAAGTATATGAACATGATAGTTCTAATATTTATAAATATTTTAAAGAACTTGAAGGCGAGTTATTTTCTGCTGAAGTTCATCACATTCGCCATAATGTAGTGGTTTTATTGGATGATGATGGAAATGAAATAGTTTTACCAAAAAGTGAGCAAATAAAATCTGATTTTTATAGAAAGGGAGAAACAATACGTGGTATTATTAAATCAGTCGAATTAAGAGGAAATAAACCAAATATCGTTTTATCTAGAACAGCACCAGAATTTCTAGTTAAACTTTTTGAACAAGAAATTCCTGAAGTGTTTGAAGGCTTAATAACTATTGAAGGTGTTGCAAGAATTCCAGGAGAAAAAGCAAAAGTAGCTGTAGATTCTTATGATGAACGTATAGATCCTGTTGGAGCATGTGTCGGAATGAAAGGATCTAGAATTCATGGTATTGTAAGAGAGTTGGGAAATGAAAATATTGATGTAATCAACTACACTAAAAATGAAAATTTATTCATCCAAAGAGCGTTGAGTCCCGCTAATGTAGTTTCTGTAAAGATACATCCTGAAGAAGGAAGAAAAGATGGTAAAAAAGGACGTGTGGACGTATTCTTAAAACCAGAAGAAGTTTCTAAAGCCATTGGTAAAGGTGGTGTTAATATTAAACTTGCTAGTCAGCTAACAGGTTATGAACTAGATGTTCAACGTGAAGGTGTTGATGATGAAGATGTAGAATTAACTGAATTCTCAGATGAAATAGAAAACTGGGTAATTAAAGAATTTCAACGCGTAGGATTAGATACGGCTAAAAGTGTTTTAGATCAGAGTTTAATTGATTTAACAAATAGAACCGATCTTGAAGAAGAAACAATTATAGAAGTTCAACGAATTCTAAAAGAAGAATTTGAAAATTAAATTATAGAGTGTAATAGTTTACATGTACACTCAAACAAATAGACAATATGGCAAAAACCGTACGGCTTAACAAAGTACTCAAAGAGTTAAATATTTCTTTAGACAGAGCAGTGGAACATCTAGCAAGCCACGGCTTTGAAATAGAAGCACGCCCTACTACCAAACTTTCCGAAGAAGAATATAATAATCTTTGTGATGCTTTTCAAACAGATAGGCAACGTAAAGAAGCTTCTGAAGAAATAAGTGAAGAAAAGAAAAAAGAGCTGGAAGCAATACGTCAAGCACAAGAGAAAGAAAGACAAGATAAACTTGGTAGAGAAGAAGCTGAACGTCAAAAAGTTATCAAAGCTGAAGCTGAAAAATTGAAAACCAAAGTAGTTGGTAAAATTGATTTAGAACCAAAATCTAAGTTAATAAAGAAAGAAGAAAAGCTAGAAGAGAAAAAACCAGAACCTGAAGTTGAAAAAAAACCAAAGGAAATAAAAAAAGAGCCTAAAAAAGTTATTGAAAAAGTTGCTAAAAAAATTGAGAAAGAAGGAAAAAAAGAGAAAGAGAAAGAGAAAGAGAAAATAAAAATTTCTAAAAAAATAGAAGAAGAAAAAAAAGAAGAAAAGATTGAAAAGGTCGAAAAAGTCGAAAAGGTAAAAGGGATTAAAGAAAAAGTTGTCGAAGAAGTTCTGGAAGAACCTAAAGAGACAGAAACCTTAAAAACAAAATATCAAAAGCTTACAGGCCCAAAAATAGCAGGTGAAAAATTAGATTTATCAAAATTTGAAAAGCCGAAAAAAGAAAAAACAAAAAGAGACAATAAAGCTACTTCAAGTGATAATAAAAAGAAACGTCGTAGAATAAGAAAACCCGGAGAAGCTAATAAACCAAGAACTCAAGGTAATTATTCACAAAATAAAGGAAAAGGACGTAAGAAATTTATAAAAGAAGAACCTACAGAAGAAGACGTTAAAAAACAAATTCAAGAAACACTTGAAAAACTACAAGGAAAAACTAAAAAATCAACAGGTGTTAAGTATCGTAAACAAAAAAGAGAGCAACACCGTGAAGTTTCTGAACAAGAATTAGAACAAAAAGAAGCAGAAAGTAAAGTTATTAAAGTAACAGAATTTGTTACTGTTAACGAACTTGCTACCATGATGGAAAAAACACCAACAGACCTTATCTCAGCTTGTATGATGTTAGGTATGATGGTTACTATGAATCAACGTTTAGATGCCGAAACATTAACTATTTTAGCTGATGAATTTGGTTATACTGTAGAATTTGTAGGAGCAGATGTAGAAGATACTATTGTTGAAGTAGAAGATAGCCCAGAAGATTTAGAATCTAGAGCGCCAATTGTGACCATAATGGGACACGTGGATCATGGAAAAACATCTTTATTAGATTATATTCGTGAAGCTAACGTTATTGCTGGAGAAGCAGGAGGAATTACACAACATATTGGAGCTTATAATGTACAGTTAAAATCTGGAGAAAAAGTTACTTTTCTAGATACACCTGGTCACGAAGCATTTACTGCAATGAGAGCTCGTGGAGCACAAGTTACTGATATTGTAGTGATTGTTATCGCTGCAGATGATGCGGTAATGCCTCAAACTAAAGAGGCTATTAGTCATGCTCAAGCAGCTGGAGTACCAATTGTTTTTGCAATTAATAAAGTAGATTTACCAAACTCTAATCCAGATAAAATTAAAGAACAATTATCTGTTATGAATCTCTTAGTTGAAGATTGGGGTGGAAAAATTCAATCTCAAGAACTGTCAGCCAAAACAGGAGATGGAGTTGATGAATTGATGGAGAAAGTACTCTTAGAAGCTGAATTATTAGAATTAAAAGCTAATCCAAATAAATTAGCAGTTGGAACGGTAGTCGAAGCACAATTAGATAAAGGTAGAGGTTATGTGACAACTTTATTAGTTGAAGGTGGAACATTGCATATTGGTGATTTTCTTTTATCAGGAAGTTATAGTGGAAAAGTTAAGGCCATGTTTGATGAACGAGGAAATACTATAAATGATGCAGGACCATCAATGCCAGTTTCAGTATTAGGACTAGATGGTGCACCACAAGCTGGTGATCGTTTTAATGTGTTAACTGATGAAAGAGAAGCCAAACAAATAGCTTCAAAAAGAGCACAATTACAAAGAGAACAATCAGTCAGAACACAACGACATATTACTCTTGACGAAATTGGTCGACGTATCGCTTTAGGTGATTTCAAAGAACTTAATATTATTCTTAAAGGTGATGTTGATGGTTCTGTAGAAGCCTTATCAGGATCACTACAAAAATTATCTACTGAAGAAATACAAATAAACATTCTTCACAAAGGAGTTGGAGCTATTACAGAATCAGATGTATTATTAGCATCTGCATCTGATGCTATTATTATAGGATTTAATGTTCGACCAGCAGGAACAGCAAGAGTAATTGCTGACAAAGAAGAAATTGATGTACGTACCTATTCAATCATTTATGATGCAATCAATGATTTAAAAGATGCGATGGAAGGTATGTTATCACCTGAGATTAAAGAAGAAGTTACAGGTAATGTAGATATTCGTGAGGTATATAAAATCTCTAAAGTGGGTAATATCGCAGGTTGTATGGTAACGAATGGTAAGATTTATCGCAAATCATTAATCAGAATTATCAGAGAAGGAGTTGTGGTTCATTCAGGTACTCTCGATTCTTTAAAACGTTTTAAAGATGATGTAAAAGAAGTTGGTAAAGGTTATGATTGTGGTCTACAAATTAAAGGATATAATGATATCGTTGTTGGTGACGTTATTGAAGCTTACCAAGAAGTATCGGTCAAAAAGAAATTAAAGTAGATTGTTTTAATAGTCAATATCTTTTTGTAAATATCAGGTTGATCTTGACAAATCCTATTGAAGCTCACGATAAAACTCTTCTAAGAACTTTTCCATAAACTGGTGGCGCTTAAGTGCTAGCTTTTTACCAGTTCTTGTATTCATTCTATCTTTTAAAAGGAATAATTTCTCATAAAAATGATTGATTGTAGGCGCTGTATTATTTTTATACTCTTCCTTAGTTTGATTTAAATTTGGAGGAATACTAGGATCATAAATTACTCTATTTTTAAATCCACCATAGTTAAAGGTTCTAGCAATCCCAATTGCACCAATCGCATCAAGTCTATCAGCATCTTGAATCACATCTAATTCTTTAGAACTAAATTTTTGAGAAGCCGATGAAACACCAACTTCTCCTTTAAATGAAATATATTTTATAATATTTTCTATATGATGAATCGTATTTTCATCAACAGCTTCACTTTCAAGAAATAGTCGTGCTTTTTTAGGGGCAATACTTTCGTCTCCATTATGAAATTTTGAATCAGCAATATCGTGTAAGAGACTGCCAAGAGCAATGATAAAGTGATCAACATTTTCAGTTTCTGCAATATGTAAGGCATTCGTATAAACACGCTCAATATGAAACCAGTCGTGACCACCTTCAGCATCTTTCAACGTATTTTTTACAAATATAATCGTGTTTTCTATAATTTGACTTTTATTCATAGTATTATCATTTATTCATTAGTAAACGTGCTAACAGTATCAATTTAGAGTAAAAGTCCTCAATAAAATAAAAAAATAGCCTAATCTTAATCAGAGTTTACAACAATTAATGTAGTGCTTTCTTTTTTTAGTGCTTTATCTACTTTAGATACAAAAAAAAATTCATCAAAGTAATTATCTATTAATTCGGCACACATTAGATTTACTAAGCCTTCAGGATACATATTTTAGTTTAGACTTGCAATATAAAATCAAATAATTAAATTCACAAGATTTATAAATAAAAATTAAAAAATGAAACTTGTTACTCTTAATTCTATTTCTATATTTGTATTCAATACAATAAGAGCAATAATTACTTGTTCAATAAATTGAAATTCTTTAATAATTAATTAATATCAAAATTATGAAAACCAAAAAAAGATTATTTACCTACTTAACTTTTATATTATTTTTAGGTTTTGCAATAAGCTCTTGTGAAGGACCTGTTGGTGAACAAGGTGAGGCTGGTTTAGATGGAACAAACGGAACAAATGGAACAAACGGGACAAATGGAACAGATGGAACAAATGGAACAGATGGAACAGATGGTTCTAATTGTTGGGATACCAACAATGATGGTGTTCAAGATGCAGAAGAAGACGTGAATGGAGATGGTGTTTGGGATTCTTCAGATTGTGATGGTGCTGATGCAGTAGTTCAAGTTTACAGATTTGACCATCCAACTTGGGATATGGGTGTAATGGTTTTAAATCTCGAAGCTTTGACACAAGAAATTATGGATACTTATGTAATTCAATCTTATTTAGGTTATCCACTTGATAATGTTGATGATGCCGTTTATTATGTTGTTCCAGGACCTCATGGTAATACTTACAACGTAAGAAGTTGGATGAATGTAGGTACATTTACGATGAACTCAGTTGTTTGGAATGATACTACTTCAGCATATTCTACTTATGTTAATCCAGACGTTGTTAGTTCTGCTAAGATTCTTTTTATTGAGCCTACAGATGTTACAGATATTGATGGTAATGGAAGAATCATTAGCCCACAACAAGCAGTTTACAACGAATTAGAAACAGCAGGCATAGATATTTCAAATTATATAGAAGTTTGTGCTTACTATGGGATAAACCCATAAAACAAAAACTTTATACTTTTCTATTAAAGCCTGTTTATTAATTAATCAGGCTTTTTTAGCAACCTTATTAAAATTCTACAATGGATGTATTAAACTATAAAGAATTTAAAGTAACTGATGATATGTTGGCTAGCTCAGGCAGTCGTTTTGCAAATAACTTAATTGATATTTTCATTTTTTATATACTCGTAGCTTTTTTAGCAGCAATCTTTTTTTTATTGTTAGAATTTGTGGCAACACAAGCCATTTTTGATTGGATTAATGCCATCCCATCAGGATTTAGCACACTATTAACTTATTCCATATATTTCTTTTACTTTATGATATTGGAGTCTTTGGTTGGAAAAACTATTGGAAAACTAATTACCAAAACCTCTGTGGTATTAGAAAATGGAGAAAAACCATCTAAGTCGGCTGTTGCAATACGCACCATTTCAAGGTTTGTACCTTTTGATGCTTTTTCTTATCTAGGTACTCCATGTCGTGGTTGGCATGACAGATGGTCAAAAACTTATGTAGTAAAAGATGAGGTTTTAAATGATCATAAAAGATTACACAAGCAATACCATGAATTAGGTGAAGAAAATGCTTTTTTAAATGCTTAAACAAGATGTTTTAAGTTTATATAGCATCAATTTTTTGACAACTAGGAATATAAAAAATCCACAAGATTCACACTAAGAATCATATCCATTTCTTGTAGTGTCCTTTGTGACTTCTCAGTGAACTTCGTGGTTTAAAACTCTACTACAAGGAACCAAGATTTTCACAGAGACATAAATTTTTGTAAATGCTTCGAACTAAAACCCTAATAATAATTTTGCTATATAAAAGAAAATAAAAATTCCAAAAATATCATTACTGGTAGTAATA
>JAOZLL010000074.1 GCA_029934835.1 Flavobacteriaceae bacterium
AATAGAAAAGCGCTTGATTTATGATCAAGCGCTTTTTTTATGGGGTAACTTAGGTTGATATTCCCTTTATATAAAATTAGTATATTCGCGGGAATTTTTATTATATGCTACTTATGAGAATAATACTATTGCTACTGGTTTTTTTTACCTTTTTTTCATCCTATAATTCTATTGCTCAAGTAGGCATTGGTACAACAAATCCAGACGCTTCGGCTGAATTGGAAATTTCAGCATCAGATAAAGGAATATTAATACCAAGAGTTTCCCTTTCTGATATCACCAATACAACAAGTCCTATTAACAGTCCAGCAACAGGATTAATGGTTTATAATACCAATACTACTGTTACTGGTGGTAATGGAGTTGGTTTTTACTATTATAATGGTACTTCATGGGAGCAAATAGTAACAGAAACCCTCAATACTCATAACACGCTTGATAATGCCTATGATGAAGGAGGTGCAGGTATAGGGAAAAATATAACAGCTGATACAGGTGCTGTAAGAATAGATGGTGACGATGGTTTTTTAGTTACAGGAATGTTTGGAACAGGGAATACCATTGATGCTGAAATAACAGGTGCTGGAACTCGTATGTTTTTTAATCCAAATAAAGGAGCCTTTAGAGCCGGAGAAGCAACAGGAACAGAAATGAACAATACCAATATTGGTGAATATTCTGTAGCCTTAGGTTTGGGAAATATAGCTTCAGGAAATGCCTCTATGTCTTGGGGTTCTAGTAATATTGCGTCTGCTGAAACAGCTACTGCTTTTGGAACGCAAACAATAGCAGCAGTAAATGAAGCAACAGCTTTTGGATATCAAACAATAGCTACAGGAATTCGTAGTACAGCCTTTGGTAATAACACAGAAGCCTCTGGTGAAGGCGCGACTTCATTTGGTCATGATACAACAGCCAGTGGAAATTATTCGATAGCCTCGGGTGTATCAACAACCTCAAGTGGATTAGTAAGTACAGCTTTTGGTGTAGGTACTGAGGCTTTGGGTGATTATTCGTTTGCTGGAGGTAATTTATCAATAGCAACTGGTAATTACTCATTGGCATTTGGTAATACGGTAAGTACTGGAGGAATCCATAGCTTTGCAGTGGGTGAATCAGTAACTGCATTTCAGGATTACGATATAGCTTTTGGATTTGGATCAGTGGCTTCAGGTTCTCTTTCTTTTGCAGGAGGAAATTCAGCTACAGCCAGTGGGGTTGGTGCATTTTCTTATGGTGATAATACCACATCAAGTGGGCAAGGTAGTGTCAGTTTTGGGACATTAAGTGCAGCACAAGGTGATTATTCTTTTGCTATAGGAGAACAAAATTATGCATTTGGAAAAAATAGTTTTGCTACAGGAAATGGTAACGAAGCTCCTTCATTTGCAGAAATGACAATAGGTACATACGCTACTACATACTCTCCAGCTTCAGCAACATTATATAATCCAACAGATCGTGTTTTTACTATAGGTAATGGTATCTCGGGTAGTTTGAGTAATGCATTAATTGTATATAAAGATGGTCGAGTAAATATTAATGATGCCTATACATTACCAACAGCAGATGGAACTTCAAATCAATTGTTAGCTACTGATGGGGCTGGAAATATAAGTTGGAATGATGGCTCTAGTCTAGGCTTAACGGATCATGATTGGTATAAAGAAAGCACCACAGATTCTCCAGATAATATCACCAATGATATATACACACAAGGTAATGTTGCTATTGGTAAAACTACTGCTGATTATAAGTTAGATATTGAGGAGGGAACAGGAACAAGAGGGATTAATACACTAATTAACGGTTCAAATACGGGCAGCATTTATGGACATTATATCGAAAATGCTAATACGGGAAATGGTAATCATTATGGAATCCAAAATACATTGAGCGGTATTGGTTCAGGATTACAGTATGGAATCAATAATTATATTAATAATTCAGGTAATTCATATCATTTTGGAGTGAGAAATCAAATGTATGGAGGAGGAAGTGGAGAGCATGCTGGAATAGAGAATAAAATGGGAGGAGGAGGAACAGGGATTCAATACGGATCTCGTCAAATTATTACAAATGCTGGTAGTGCAACACATTATGGTACTTATAATTATATGGCTGAACCTGGAAGTGGAGATCAATATGCAACATCTAATCATATAATAAATACAGGTAGTGCAACTCATTATGGTGTACATAACTATTTGTCTGGTACAGGAAGTGGTATCCATTATGCCACATATAATGATATAAGTGGAACAGGAACAGGAGCTCAATACGGAACATATCAATCTATTTCTAATTCAGGTGATGCTAATCATTATGGAATCCATAATATATTGAGTGGTACGGGCACAGGAGAACAATATGGTACTAAAAATGAAATTACAAATTCAGGTAACTCACATCATTATGGAACCTATAATACTCTAGAGGGCTTGGGAAATGGACCTCAAACTGGAACTCGGAATGAAATATCAATTTCGAATGACTCGTTTCATTATGGAGTTAATAATTTCCTTAGTGGCTCAGGAGATGGTGGACATTATGGTTCACATCAATCCATTTCAATAGATGGAGATGGTGCTAACATAGGTTCATATAATCAAATTTCAGGAAGTGGAACTGCGTACACAAGAGGTGTATATAATTGGATTGCGCATACAGGAAATGGAACTCATTTAGGTACTGAAAATTATTTGTTGGGTAGTGGCGAAGGAAAACAATATGGAACAATAAATAAAATATCAAATTCAGGTGATGCTGATCATTATGGAATACAAAATACTCTCTCAGGAAGTGGAAGTGGTATCCATTATGGAATAATAAACACATTGAGTGGCACAGGAACAGGTATTCAATATGGATCTTATCAAAATATACCAAATACAAATAATAACAATCAATATGGTACAGCAAACTCTTTATCTGGTAGTGGATCGGGTTTGCATGTGGGGACATCAAATGATTTATCTGGAGATGGAACTGGTGCGCAATATGGTTTCTTTCAAATTATCTCTAATACTGGGGATGCCGTACATCTAGGCCTATACAATAAATTAACTGGAAATGGGAGTGGTGACCATTATGGTGGTTTAAACGAATTGGAGGGCTCTGGAAATGGAAGACAATTTGGTATTAACCAGCGGATTACAAATACTGGTAACGGTTTTCATTATGGCCTATTCTCATCTCTATCTGGGAATGGAAGTGGTGAACATTATGGATCTCAAATATCTCTAATTGGTACTGGAAGTGGTGCACAATATGGAAATCATATTACTATACATAACTCAGGAGATAACAGCCATTATGGATCTTATAATATACTATCCAATAATGGAAATGGTATTCACTCAGGGACAACAAATGAATTAACTGGAGCAGGAACAGGTGTTCATTATGGTACAAAAAATAGTTTAACAGGAACAGGAATAGGTCTACAATACGGAACCCACAATAGTATCACCAACACAAATAGCAATACTCAAGTGGGTATTTACAACATATTAAATAATAATGGTAGTGGAACCCATTATGGTACTAGAAATTATCTTGGTGGTACAGGTGAAGGAATACAATATGCTTCGTTTCAATCTATAGAAAATAGTGGTGGTGGAGTACAAATTGGCTCTAGAAACACTTTGTCAAATGATGGAATTGGCGATCATTATGGAACATCAAGCGTTTTATCTGGTTCGGGTATGGGAACACATTATGGAACTCACAATTTACTTACTGGTATTGGAGACGGAGCTCAAATTGGAATATCTAACTCTATCGAAAATATTGGCCATGGTGGACATTATGGTATATATTCAAACCTTTCAGGCCCAGGTCATGGAGTTCAATTTGGTATTTATCAATCTAATTCTAATGCAGGAGATGGTCTGCATTCAGGCCTTTACAATATCTTAGTCGGTGCTGGAAGCGGAAGACATTTAGGGATTTATAATGAATTATCAGGGATTGGTACTGGCCAACAAACGGGTATTGAAACAAAAATTTCTAATGAAAATAATGCCAATCATTATGGTATTTATAATGAATTAACCGGAACAGGAACCGGGACAAAATATGGAAACTTTACAACAATAGATAACGCCGCAGGTGGTATTCATTATGGTATCTATAGTGATGTGACAAAAGCAGGAAGCTTTGCCGGCTATTTTTTAGGTAATGTGTCTATTGGTACTACAACTGTAAACAACTATATACTCCCTGATTCACGAGGCACAAACACACAAGTAATGCAAACTGATGTATCAGGAAATGTTTCTTGGGTTGATAGTAGTACTATCGGGACAGACAACCAAACACTAAACTATTCTGGTACTAGCCTATCCATTTCAAATGGAAATAGTGTTACAATTCCTAATGGAGATATTACAGCAGTTACAGCAGGAAGTGGACTTACTGGAGGTGGCACAACAGGCGCACTAACAATTAATGCAGCAGCTAATAACGGCTTAAATGTTGATACTACTGATGATAAAATACAATTGGGAGGAGCATTAGTTGAGGATACAACCATTACACAAGGTACTCATGATATGACTTATAATTTAACTAGTACAGGTAAATTTAATATACAAGATGCTGGGGTTACTCATTTTCAAGTAAGTGATATAGGAAATGTGTTTTTTGGAGGTGATACCTATTGGAAAGACAATAGTGTTACGGGAACAACCATAGCACAGCTCTATGATAGCGATAATGATGGCATATTTCAAGTATTAAAAGATGGTGCAACACAGCATATAATAAATTCTGTGGGAACTACTATTTTTAACGAACAAGATGGTGCTTATGATTTTAGAATAGAGTCAGATACTAATGCTAATATGTTCTTTTTAGATGCAAGTACCAATAGAATTGGTATTGGTTCATCAACCCCAGACTATACATTTTCGGTAAGTGGTGTAGCTAACCTAAATGAAAATATTTCTTCTGGCACTGCTTTACGAGTAAATGGAGCCGAAGCTTTATGGTACAATGGTACTTATTTTAGTTGGGGATTTGGAGGATCTGCTAATTATTTTGCAGATAAAGTGGGTATTAATGATACGTCACCTTCTGCTATGCTTCACATCAAACAATACGGGTCAGGTGAAGAGGGTTTAACTATAGAAAATGACGGAGATACAGATACTTGGAGTTGGGAAATTGGTGATAATGACCTGTTTTTATCATTTAATGGCACCAATATAGGATCGTGGGATGATGCTACAGGAAACTATATTGCCACATCAGATAAACGTCTAAAAAAGAATATTACATTAATTGATAACTCTGTTCTATCAAATGTATTGAAGTTAGAACTAGTAACATATCAGCTGCTTCATGCTAATTCAAGTGATGATAAAAATATCGGATTTATTGCTCAAGATGTACAAAAATATTTTCCTGAGTTTGTGCGTCAACAAGAAAATGGTTACTTATCTCTGCATTATCCTGACTTCGGAGTACTTGCCATTAAAGCCATTCAAGAACAACAAGAAATTATTAATTATCAAAACTCGAAAATTTCAAAACAACAACAAGAAATAGATAATTTAAAACAACGTTTAGAAAAAATTGAAAAGCTATTGAGTAAATAGTTTTTATCATAAAAACTTGATATTTAGATAGTTAAAACTTTGGCACGCTCCTTGTTTAGAGCATAGTATAACAACTAAACTCAAACAATATGAAAACTTTAAACGAACAATATAACTCAGCCAAAAAGAAAGCCAATAGTTTTATGCAAAAAGGACAAATAAGTGCTTACATAAAAGCTTTAACTGAAATGAATAATTACAAAAGCATGATGACAGCAATAGTCGCAAACTAAAATTACATTAAACTAAAAAACCTCCTAGATAACAACATCTAGGAGGTTTTTTTATATATACGAATATCCTAATCTATTATATCGAAACCCGTATATTTTACTAATGCCTCAGGTACTTTAATACCTTCTGGGGTTTGATAATTTTCTAAGATACTGGCTAAAATTCTTGGTAGCGCTAATGAACTACCATTAAGCGTATGTGCTAATTGACTTTTACCATTCTCATCTTTAAAACGTAATTTTAAACGATTTGCCTGAAAAGATTCAAAATTAGAAATCGAACTCACCTCTAACCAACGGTCTTGTGCCGTAGAAAACACTTCAAAATCAAAGGTTAATGCCGAAGTAAAACCTATATCTCCACCACATAAACGTAATACTCTAAAAGGTAATTTTAGTTCACGTAAGATTTCTTTAACATGATCAACCATCCCATCAAGGGCTTGATAAGATTTATCAGGATGTTCCACACGAACAATCTCCACTTTATCAAATTGATGCAAACGATTTAAACCACGTACATGTGCGCCATACGAACCTGCTTCACGGCGAAAACAAGGTGTGTAAGCCGTCGTTAAGATAGGAAAATCACTTTCCTTAACTAATACATCTCTATAGAAATTGGTAACAGGAACCTCAGCCGTAGGAATCAGATATAAATCATCTTTGGCATCATGATACATTTGCCCTTCTTTATCTGGTAATTGCCCAGTAGCAATTCCTGAAGCTTCATTTACCAAGTATGGAGGTTGGACTTCTTCATAACCAGCATCAGAGTTTTTATCTAAAAAATAAGCAATTAAAGCACGTTGTAGTTTAGCACCCTTTCCTTTATAAACCGGAAAACCTGCACCGGTAATTTTAACACCTAACTCAAAGTCAATAATATCATATTTTGATGCTAACTCCCAGTGTGGCAATGCTTTATCATGTAGTTTTGGAATATCGCCTTCCTTAAAAATCTCTTCATTATCTTCTTCGGATGAACCTGATGGAACAGATTCATGTGGAACATTCGGTATTAAATATAACAGCTGATTTACTTCAACTTTTAGACGAGCAACTTCATCGCCTAATTCTTTAGATAGTATTTTTAGTTGTCCTGTTTTTTCTTTTGCTTCATTTGCTTTAGCTACTTCACCTCGTTGGAAAAACCCTCCAATTTCTTTAGACAGTTTATTAGACTCCGCTAAGGTATTTTCTAATTTTGTCTGTGATGATTTTCTTAAAGCATCCTTTTCTAAAACTTGATCTAAAGTTTCTACAGCATTTTTAAAATTCCGTTTGACTAAGCCTTTTAGAATTTTATCTCTATTATCTTGAATAAATGAAATGGTAAGCATGATTTTAAATTTTAAGTTTAAAGTTTAAAGTTTAAAGTTTTTGAACTCTAAATTTTAAAAAACAAAAATACTAATTAAAGGGGATTGATAGAAAAATAGCAAAATAAGTATATATAATAATTATTTATGCTTATTATGCTTGGTGATAATTAATATCTATTAATATTGAGTTAAAATAATCAGTTTTAAAGCGCTTTCGTAATTTTGAGAGAACAATGCACGTCTTTGGTTGAAAAAATAGATTGAAATGGCTTAAAATGGATATTAATCATTTTTTATCACATAAATAAGAGAGGAATACTCAGATGACTTTCTCGCTTTCCAATTGGATGCTAATCCGATCCAAAATGCCTTTATAAAATTTGATTTTCCTGTTTTATATTTTTCAGATAAAAGGGAAACATAATAGGAATCAAATCGCATGGGTAAAACTTGAGAAACTTTCATATGGTGTTTTTGGTATATATCTCTTATAGATTTTTGAGAAAAATGCCAAAGGTGACGTGGAACATCATAAGCTGCCCAAAACTCTTTATAGTGATTTGCATCAAAACTTTTATGATTAGGAACAGCAACAACCAAAACGCCATTTTGTTTTAAAAGCTTTTTTATATTATCAATGTAATCCTCTAAATTAGGTACATGCTCTAAAACATGCCACATCGTTATCACATCAAACTGATTTGACGTATTGATCAAATCTTTTAAATCTGAAACAATTTGATCTGAATCGGTAATCTTGTTTTTTGCTAATTCTCTTGCATCGTTATTCGGTTCTACTCCAGAAACCTTCAGGTTTTGTTTCTCAGCAAGTTTTAATAAATCTCCAGTACCACATCCGATATCTAAAAGATTTTGGTCTGCTGTATGAAACGATTGAATGAGTTTAACTTTTTTAGAAAGTGTATAGTTTTTAATGAACTGGTATATTTTATCTAATAAAGAATTATTCGCATCTGTATGCGAAATATAATCCTCACTCTTATAATAGGCAGGTAACTGCTCTTTATTTGGTTGAGGATGCGTTGCATACATTTCTAGATCTGAATCATAAATCAATTCAAATTTTTCTCCAGAAACAGTATGATCTTTACAAAGTAGTTTTTTCATTTAATTGTTTGAACCAGATAAGAAATATATAAGTTTTATTCTTTAATACTCTTATAGGAACATAATTGGTTTACTTTTTTTAATTGTTCCACGTGGAACTACCGTCCCAAATGAACCAACAAAACAGAGATATCACTAGGTGAAACTCCACTAATTCTACTTGCTTGAGATATGGTTGCGGGTTGAATTTTAGTCAACTTTTGTCTCGCTTCTGTCGAGATCGATAGTATCTTATTAAAATTGAAATTTTCAGGAATCTTTACATTTTCTAGACGATTCAATTTATCAGCATTATTCTTTTCTTTATTGATATAGCCTGAATATTTTAAATGAATAATCACTTGTTCTAACACATCATCATCTATTGAATTTTCTAAAATGTAATCAGCAACATTTGTAGACTTTATAATGGTTTCTAAATCAAACTGTGGTCGTGAAAAGACTTTATACATTTTCATAGATTGAGATATCGGCGCACTACCAATAGCTTCTAATGTAGAATTTATTTCATCGGGCGTAATACTCGTGGTTTCTAAAAAACGAATAAAATCTGCAGTTTTAGAAATTTTGATAGTAACCTTTTGTAGTCTTTTATCAGATGCTAAACCTATGTTATAAGATAGCGGTGTTAACCTAATATCAGCATTATCTTGACGTAGCAAAGTACGATACTCGGCTCTTGAAGTAAACATACGGTAAGGTTCCTCAGTACCTTTTGTGATTAAATCATCAATCAAAACACCTATATAGGCTTCGTTACGTTTTAAAATAAGAGGTTCTTTTTTTTGTAATTTTAAAGAAGCATTAATACCAGCCATTAAACCTTGTGCCGCTGCCTCTTCATAACCTGTGGTTCCGTTTACTTGACCAGCAAAATATAAGTTTTGTACACGTTTTGTTTCTAAAGTATGTTTTAATTGTGTAGGAGGGAAGTAATCATATTCTATCGCGTAACCAAAACGAAGGATCTTAACATTCTCAAAACCAGACACGCTTCGCAACGCTTTATCTTGCACATCCTCTGGAAGTGAAGTAGAAAAACCATTAACATAATACTCATTAGTAGTCCAACCTTCAGGTTCTACAAATAATTGATGTCTATCCTTATCTGAAAAGCGATTAATCTTTTCTTCAATCGATGGACAATAACGAGGACCTGCACTTATAATAGCACCATTAAACATCGGACTTCGATCAAAACCAGTTTCTAAAAGTCGATGAACCTCAGGACTAGTATAAGCCATATAACA
>JAOZLL010000028.1 GCA_029934835.1 Flavobacteriaceae bacterium
TCTAATCAAATGGACGACTTTTACTCTTTAATTACAAATGCACAACGGGTTAATATTAGTTATAAATCTTATATATTCTCATAAATATGAGTAATTTACTCTTAGGTCAAAGCATACAGTTTCTAAACCATCCTGTCTGTCAATATTTAGTTTTAGCACTGATGCATTTTTAGATTCAAAAACTTCCCTCTATTTGCCTATTCTCTTAATTACTCAATTAATTCTTGCTTTATTGATAACTTTGTTAAGTTCCATGCTATATTCTGATATATTTTAAAAACTTCATATTTTTTATCAGAAAAAAGATTAACATAAACCACATATTCAAGGTATAATCCTTAATTTTGCAACTGATTCTAATAAAAAGTCACATTTACAGTATGAGTAAAAACAATAATTTCACCAAAGACGATAAAAAATTCATGCTAAAAGCAATTGAATATGCACAAAATGGAATGGATACCAATGAAGGAGGCCCTTTTGGTGCAGTAATCGTAAAAGATGGTAAGATTGTCGGTAGAGGAAACAATAAGGTAACATCCACAAATGATCCAACTGCACATGCTGAGGTTGTAGCTATTAGAGATGCTTGTAAAAACTTAAACACCTTTCAGTTAGATGATTGTGTTATTTACACTTCTTGCGAACCTTGTCCAATGTGTTTAGGAGCAATTTATTGGGCACGTCCAAAACGTATTGTTTTTGCCTGTAGTAAAAAAGATGCTGCTGATATTGATTTCGATGATGCTTTTATCTATAAAGAAATAGAATTACCTATAGAAAAACGATCTATTAAAACGGAACAACACCTCAGAGAAGAAGGTCTTAAAGTTTTTAAAGCTTGGGATGAAAAACAGGATAAAGAGGAATACTAATAAATAAATTCCAATTTTTAAATTACGAATGCCAAAAAAGGAAAAACTTATTGAGATTCTTTAACTCCAAAACCCTAATCATGAAAAAAAATATAAATATCAATTTTCAAAAAGCAGGAAAATTTGAAGAAACTCGCTTCGAAAAAATTCATAATATTACTTTTGAAAATTCTATTCTAGCTTCAAAATTAGTAGCTAAAGAAATAGCCGAACTCATTCGTGCAAAACAAAAAGAAAATAAAACTTGTATTTTAGGATTAGCAACAGGTTCTTCTCCAATTTTAGTTTATGCTGAATTAGTACGATTACACCAAGAAGAAAAATTAAGTTTTCAAAACGTGATTAGCTTTAATTTAGATGAATACTATAATATGCCTAAAAAACATATTCAGAGTTATCATTATTTTATGCATTTGCATTTATTTCAATTTATTGATATAAAACCTGAAAACATCCATATTCCAGACGGAATGGTAAGCAAAGAAAATCTGCGTAATTATTGCTTAGATTATGAACAAAAAATTGAATCTTTTGGAGGTTTAGATTATCAATTACTAGGAATCGGTAGAACTGGACATATAGGTTTTAATGAACCTGGTTCTCACTTTAATTCCATGACTCGAAGTATTACATTAGATTTCTTAACGCGTTCTGATGCAGCTTCTGATTTTTTTGGTATTGATGCTGTTCCCAAAAGAGCCGTAACCATGGGTATTGGTAGTGTATTAAAATCCAAAAGAATTGTTCTATTAGCTTGGGGTAACAAAAAAGCATCAATTATTGAAAAAACCATTGAAGGAGATATTTCGTCAGATGTGCCTGCTACTTATCTTCAAAAACATGGTAACACAACATTTATTCTTGATAATGAAGCAGCTTCACTACTCACTCGAAATAAAACTCCTTGGTTAGTTAAAAGTTGTGAGTGGACACCTGAACTCATCAGAAAATCTGTTGTATGGCTTAGTAACCTAATGAATAAATCTATCCTAAAACTAACCGACAATGATTATAACACGCACGGAATGTCTAGTTTGTTAGCACAAAGTGGTACTGCCTACGATATTAATATAGATATGTTTAATCATTTTCAACATACAATAACGGGTTGGCCTGGTGGAAAACCCAATGCTGATGACACCTATCGTCCTGAGCGAGAATTTCCACATAAAAAGAGAGCATTGGTCTTTAGCCCACATCCTGATGATGATGTAATTTCAATGGGTGGAACAATTGACAGACTTATTTCTCAAGGTCATGAGGTTCATATCGCTTATCAAACTTCAGGCAGTACAGCTGTATCTAATATTGATGCACTTAAATTTATTGAAGTTGCCACATCCTTCTGTCCAAGTAAAGAAGAGTCATATTATTCAACTTTATTAACAGATATTAATAAGGCTAATGCAACTGAAGCCATTTGGAATCTTAAGAAAACTATTCGACAAAAAGAAGCCTTGGCAGCTGTTAGACATCTAAACGTACCAGATGAAAATGTATATTTCCTAAACCTCCCTTTCTATGAAACTGGAAGTACTAAAAAAGCACCTCTAGGTGATGAGGATATCGTATTAGTTCGTGATTTAATTGATCGTATAAAACCACATCAAATATATGCTGCTGGTGATTTAGCAGATCCTCATGGAACTCACAAAGTGTGCTTAGATTCTATTTACCAATCTATTGAAATCCTTAAAAGTAAAGATTATATGAAAGAGTGTAGGGTTTGGCTTTATCGAGGTGCGTGGCAAGAATGGGATATCGATGAAATTGACATGGCCGTTCCTATGAGTCCTGATCAGGTATTAAAAAAACGTAATAGTATTTTCCATCATCAAACTCAAAAAGATCTCGTTGTCTTTAGAGGTAATGATATTAGAGAGTTTTGGGTACGTGCTGAAGACAGAAATAAAGAAACTGCACAAACCTATCACAAACTAGGATTTGCAGACTATGAGGCTTTTGAGGCATTCAAAAGATATCATTTTTAATAGTAGTATGTGATAAAACTAGTAATTCATAACTTTGATTTAAAGCTAAATCACCCCTTTACAATCTCTAGAGGAACTCGTAATGTAATTCCAAATATAATTATAGAATTGCAATACAATGGGAAATCTGGCTTTGGTGAAGCTACTGAGAACCTTTATTATAATGCTTCAGTAGCTAGTTTTAAACTAGCACTAGAAGAGAATCGTAGTCTATTTGAAACAGCTACTATAGAGACAAAACCTAAGGATTTTTGGAATAACATAGTACCTCTTTTTAAAAATAATAATTTTTTACTTTGTGCCATTGATGAGGCTTATCATGACTTGTATACCAAAAATAAAGGACTAAAACTCTATGAATATTGGAATCTAGATATCAAATCTATTCCTATGACTAGTTATACCATAGGTATAGATACCATCCCAAAAATGATTGAGAAAATCAAGGAAAAACCTTGGCCAATATATAAAATCAAACTAGGTACAAAAAATGATGTTGCCATAATTAAAGCACTTCGAAAAGAAACAAATGCACTTTTTAGAGTAGATGCAAATGGTGGATGGACTGTAAAAGAAACCTTACAGAATGCAAAGGAAATGAAGGAACTTGGAGTAGAATTCTTAGAACAACCGCTTGCTGCTTCTGATTGGCAAGGTGCCAAAGAAATTTATAAACACTCCATTCTACCTATAATTGCGGATGAAAGTTGTGAGTTAGAAGAAGATATCGACAAATGTTATGGCTATTTTCATGGTGTTAATGTCAAATTGATGAAATGTGGTGGACTTACTCCTGCCAAACGGATGTTAGAAAAAGCCAGAGAATTAGGATTAAAAACAATGGCAGGATGTATGACCGAATCTTCTGTTGGTATTTCTGCTATCGCACATCTATTGCCACTACTCGATTATGTCGACATGGATGGAGCCTTATTACTCTCAAACGATCCAGCAAAAGGTGTTCTCATAAGTAAAGGAACTATCTATTTTTCTGATAGAAACGGTAATGGATGTTACCTAAGGTAGATATAATATGATATTTATCATTTTAAGAACTAATGTATTAAATACTAAATAGTATTTTTTAACTTTTATTAGTATTTTATATCATAATGTAGTATTTTGCATGCTTAATCAAACAAATATTAATCAAATGAATAATTTTATGAAACAGTTCAATTTACTGCTTATTGCTTTTCTTTTAGGAAGCATAACAGTCTTTTCACAACAAATTGAGGTTTCGGGTACTATTACAGATGAATCAGGTGGTGCAATCCCTGGTGTAAGTGTAGAAGCAGTCGGAACAGATTTAGGTACTCAATCTAATTTTGATGGAAACTACACAATAAAAGTAGAATCTGGCAAAAAACTTAAATTTTCTTATGTAGGTATGAAAACACTTACAAAAGTAATCAGTGATACCAAACTAGACATCACTTTAGTAGAAGATATTTTAGGTCTAGATGAAGTAATCATTACAGGAACCTCTGGTCTTGCAACTAGAAAACAACTTGGTTCTTCTATATCATCTGTAAGTGCTAAAGATTTGAGTGAATCTAAAGCTAATGTTAGTATTGGAGAGGCCTTACAAGGACAAGTTGCAGGTGCTAAAATAAATCGTAATTCTGGTGATCCTTCTGGTGGAATTTCAATTCAATTGAGAGGGAATAGTACTCTCGCTGGTTCATCTGATCCACTTTATATTATTGATGGAGTATTTATCAATAACTCTTCAGCTTCTCTATTAAACCTAGGTGGTAATACTCAAAATCGATTAGTGGATATTGACCCTGACGATATTGAACGTATTGAAATATTAAAAGGAGCAGCAGCAGCAGCTATTTACGGTTCTAGAGCGAGTAATGGTGTAGTACAAATTTTCACAAAACGTGGAAAAACAGGAGAACCAAAAATTAGTTTTTCAACTAGTTTTAATGCTAATAGTATAAGAGAATATCTACCTTATAATGATACCCAATTAACTTGGGATGGAAATACCGCAGTACCTGCTGAAAGATATAACTATCAAGATTATATTTTTCAAAAATCAACAGGTTATCAAAATAATCTAAGTATAAGTGGCTCTAGTGATAAAACAGGATATTCTATTTCACTTTCACAATATGATAATGAAGGTATCGTTAAAAATACAGATTTTAGTAGACTATCGGGACGTATTAGAATAGATCAAAAAGTTAACGAATGGATGGATGTAAGTATTGGTTCATTTTTCTCAAATAGTTTTAGTAATGATATGCCAAATGGATCAAATTATGGGCCTATTACCAGTTTACTTTTTGCGGATAACATCAATGATGTAAGTCCTGATGAGTTTGGTAACTATCCAAATATTGGTTGGATGCCAAATCCTTATGAATCTATCGATAGAATTAAAGCTTCACAAGAATACTTCCGTTCTATTAGTGATATTCAAGTAAAACTAAGACCTTTTAATGGAGCTACAATAAATTATACTTTTGGTCTAGATAATTCTAGTGGTGAAGGTTTACTTTTTATACCCAATGGTTTCAGTACTTTTTCTAACGGAAGAGCTGAAAAAGTTACAGCCAAATCATTATTATATAATAGTGATTTAAATATGAGCTATTTTACAAAAATAACAGATGATATAAAATCTACAACAGGAATTGGATATAGTTACCAATATGACGAAACTGATCGTTTTGGAGTAATAAATAGTGAAGTAGGTCCAATAGATGGTGTTGTTACCCTAAACCCTTCAATTGTTACAGGAGGAAGTGATTATAGAACACAACGTGCTATATGGGGTGGCTTTTTACAACAAAGTTTTGACTATAAAGATCAATTGTTCTTAACTTTAGCTGGAAGAATGGACGGTGCTTCTACTTTTGGAGCTGATAACAGACAACAGTTTTATCCTAAAGTAAGTGCTTCTTATAGCATATCAGATGCTAATTTCTGGAGTGATAATATAAAAAATATTATTGGAACATTTAAACTAAGAACTGCATGGGGACAAGCTGGAAACTTATCAGCTTTACAACCCTATAAAATATACACAAACTATAGTGCTGGTGTATATGGTGGAAATATTGGATACTATCCTCAAACAACACAAGGAAGTGCTGATTTAAAACCTGAACGTCAAACTGAATTTGAAATTGGTTTTGATATGGCATTGTTAAACGATAAAATTGGTATTGAGTTTTCATACTACAATCAAGATATTGAGGACTTACTTATCAATCACGATTTAAGTCCTTCAACAGGGTTTGTATCAAGATTTGATAATATAGGCTCCATGACTAATAAAGGTTATGAAATCTTAGTTAAAGCAAAACCAGTATCAGGAGATTTTGGTTGGGAAATATCAAGTACTTTTAGTGCTAATAAAAATAATGTTACTCATGTAGAAGGTGGTAAAATGAGTATGGCTTTTTGGGGTTACGTAGTTGCCATTACTGACCAACCTTTAGGTGTTTTCTATGGAACTTATATCGCTAGAGATGATGCAGGAAATGAAGTATTAGATGCAAATGGTTTTGTACAAGGAGCAAAAGGACATTATGAAGAAATCACCTTAAGTGATGGAGAAACCTATTTACAAGCAGTTCAAGACTTTGATCCCATTAGTGGTCAACCAACTGGTAATACTTTGAAAAAAGTACTAGGAGATCCAAATCCAGATTTTGTTGCTTCATTAACTAATACTTTTAAATACAAAGATCTTTCTTTAAGAATTCAATTTGATATGTCACAAGGTGGTGATGTTTTAAGTTGGGATAAACGTATGAACTACCTTTTTGCTGGTGGTGAAGCTACTGGTCTAGAACTTTCAGGTGAGATTCCAAAAGGTTCTTCTTCTCCAAAATTTGGTATTGCCGAAGCATTTATTGAAGATGGCTCTTATGTAAAGTTACGAGAAGTTGCTTTATCTTATAATTTAAAATTGAACAAATCTTATCTAAAAAGTATCAAGATTACTGCCAGTGGTAATAATCTAATTTCTTGGGATGACCATTGGGGATTTGACCCTGAAGTTAATACAGGAGGACAAACTAACGGTGTAACTGGTGTTCAAATGGCTAGTGTACCTATTCCTCGTGTTTTTAAACTAGGTATGAAATTTAACTTTTAAAACAAACTAACATGAAATTATTAAAATATAAAATAATCTTTATCCTAGCTATAGCGAGTATGTTTGTAGCTTGTGAAACTGATTTTAACAACGTAAATCAGCCTGCAGAAGACCAAGTCTTATCCACAAAAGATGGCTTGTTATTGGCATCTATTGGAATGACCCAACACTTTTCCACTTCATCTTTGGCTCCAATAGTAGAGATCCCAGGACTTTCAACTCGTGAATTTGGAAATTTAAGTACTTATTTAACTCCTTCGGAACTTGTTGCTGGTGGAACTTCACTTCCTGAAGATAACGCAGGAACAACTAGATTGTGGAGTCGTTTACTTAGAGATAAGGGAGTTGCTGAATCTATTTTAGCAAATGCTGATGGTGTAGATATGGAAGCTGGTACAAAATCTGGCTTAAAAGCATATGCCAAATTTTTTAAAGCAATGACACTAGGTTACTTAATTCAAAATTTTGAACAAGCACCTATTAATAATCAAGCTGATGGGCAAGCTACTTTTAGCAATAAAGCAACCGTATTGGCTGAATGTATTAGTTTGTTGCAAAGTGCTAATGCCGATTTAGCAGCAAACGCAATGTCAGCTGAATTTGAAGCAACTATTCCTGGCATGGATTTTCCTAATATGATTAATGCTTTTTTAGCACGCTATAATTTATCTGCAGATAACTATACTGCAGCTATAAGTGCTGCAAATGCTGTAGATTTATCTTCAATGTCTGTATGGTTATATGATGGTTCAAGTAACAGAAATCCTGTATGGGTTTTTGCTGTAGATAGTGATCCAGATACAAAACCTCAAGATAATTTTGGTTTATTAGGAGATTATATTCCTGAAGCTGGCGATGGCAGAATAGATTTCTACCTAAGTGCTTCATCTGATGTAGAAACCGATTATGGATTCCATGGTGTTGAAAACGCTGTTGGTTTCTTTAGTAATGCTAGTTCATCAATCCCAGTTTATTTACCAGGAGAAATGTTATTAATCAAAGCAGAAGCTTATGCTATGACTGACTTAGCAAGTGCTGAAGCACAAATTAACTTGGTTCGTGAAAAAACAGATGATGTGTTCGGTGTAAACGCTGGTTTAGATGCTTGGACAGGTGATGCTACTGATCAAACTGCCGTACTTGATGAAATTTATAAAAATCGTTGTATTGAACTATTTATGAGTGGTATGCGCCTTGAAGATTCTAGAAGAATCCATGATAGCTTTACTCCTTCTAATGCAATAGATTATGTTAGTGAACGAAATAGAAATTATTATCCTTATCCTTATCAGGAAAAAGCTAATAATACAAACTGCCCTGCAGATCCTTCTATTTAAGACTTCACTATTATAAAAAAAAGCCCTTTAAGTTTCCAACTTAAAGGGCTTTTTTAATATGCTATTTAATAGAGTAGAAAATCACTCCATCATTCAGTTTATGCTTTATTTATCATCCTCCTTAAACTCCAAAGACAACGAATTTACACAATAACGTTTACCCGTGGTTTCTTGCGGCCCATCATCAAAAATATGTCCCAGATGTCCTCCACAATTGGCACAGAGAATTTCTGTACGAACCCGACCAAGAGAGGTGTCTTTTTGATAGACTACCGTTCCTTCAATAGCATCATCAAAAGAAGGCCAACCACAATGTGAATCATATTTAGTAGCTGATTTAAAAAGTGCTGTTCCACAGCCTGCACAAGCATAAGTTCCTGATTCAAAGTGTAGGTTATATTCACCCGTATTTGGACGTTCTGTGCCTTTTTCTCGTAAAACATTAAATTGAGCTGGAGTTAATTCGGTTTGCCAATCGGTATCTGATTTTTGTACTTTATAGTTCATTTCTTTAGTTTTTGGTGATGCTTGTTTTTGTTGACTTTGACAAGCAATCGTTAACAATAAAAGAGCCAATATTGCATTATATTTAACCATCATTAATTTTTAAATTATTATTTAAAAAAGGAAATTATATCAGCAATAACTTCAGGATTGGTTAAGATTCTTCTATGACCTAATCCATCTGTTATTTTGATTTCACTATTTACTAAGTTTTGTCGTATATCATAAGCACAACTTACAGGTACATCATCATCTTGTTTATCGTGAAGTACCAAAGTAGGAATAGAAATAGATTTGGCAGCGACATAAGCAGATAATACTTCCGAATCATATCCTAAAACCGTATCCATTTTTTTCTTTAGTTGTATTGCCACTTTGGGTTTTAAACCCAATCGACTAATAAACTGTTTACAAATTGCTGTTATTGAATTTCCTGATGCTACAATGGCTATTTTTTTAATATTTAATCCCTGTTTTACGGCATTAAGTAATGCCATTCCTCCTAAGGAATGACCAATAGCAAAATCAAAAGAGCCATACTCTTTTTCAAGTTCAAACATAGTTGTGACAAACTCAGGCATTGCAGAAGTTTTACCTTCAGATTCTCCATGTCCAGTGGCATCAAAACTTATAGTTTCATAACCTTTTTGTAAAAGTACTTCGGCAATCCTAAAAAGTTGTGTACCTCTACCTGCCCAACCATGAACTAACAAAACTCTTTTATTTGATTTTCCATACTGATATGCTTGTATCTTTTTATTAAGCTCAGGAATCAAAATCATTTTTTTGGTAGATTTTTCATACATCAAATCTTCTCTATTAGGTCTCTTAAACCTAAAAGGCGTCATGAATAGTTTAAAAGCAAACTTTGCAGCTAAATTTGGTGATATCAATTCTAATAATTTGCCCGTGAACAAAATACTTTTTGGAATGGAAAAAACCTTATGATTTACCTTTTGTTTTGGCATAAAAATTTTGTTTTTAGAATTGGTAAATATATTATTTGTATTTTTAAAACTTCGTAATTAATAATTAATAATTTAAAATCAATACCCAGATGAAACGAGCAAGACAAAATTTTCTTACTAAAAATCTGTTTAATAGGGAGTTCAATGTGATACCTTTTAAAAATTCAAAATTAAATCACATTAAACGAATAGTCTCTTTTTTAATAGTAATACTTATTGCTGCTAGTTGCAAAACAGTGCCAATAACAGGTCGTAAAACATTAAATTTCATTCCTGACTCACAAGTCTTGCCCATGGCTTTTGCACAATATGATGGCTTTTTACGGGAAAACTCATTATCAAAAGATGCTGTAAAAACCCAACAAATAAAAGACATCGGAAATCGTATTTCTAAAGCAGTTGATCGTTTTATGCGTGCCAATGAAATGACTGAGGAAGCTAATAGCTACCGTTGGGAATTTAATTTAGTTGAAGATGAAACTATGAATGCGTGGTGTATGCCAGGAGGAAAAGTGGTATTTTATACGGGTATTTTACCAATATGTGCAAATAAAGATGGTATCGCAGCCGTAATGGGACATGAGATAGCACATGCCTTTGCAAAACACGGACAAGAACGTATGAGTCAAGGTGTTGCTGCACAATTAGGTGGTATGGCAGTAGCTTTAGGAACTGCCAATAAATCTGAGGAAGCAAGACAAATTTGGAATATAGCTTATGGCGTTGGTTCTCAATTAGGTATGCTAAAATACAGTAGAGTTCATGAAAATGAAGCTGATAAATTAGGAATGGTGTTTATGATTATGGCAGGTTATCAACCGAGAGAAGCAGTAAATGTATGGATTAGAATGAGTCAACTTGGTGGCTCACAACCTCCTGAATTTTTAAGTACACATCCCTCTAATCAATCGCGTATCAAAACATTAACTGACTATATTCCTGAAGCTACTCGATTAGCAAAAAAATTTAATGCACAAATGTTAGCACAGTAAAAAAACATATAACATTAAGGTATTCAGCCAATTAAAATTATATTTTATTTGGCTGTTTTTTATGTGTAAATTTGTCGATATGTTACAAAAAGGCGATAAAAAACTCATTGGTGCTTGGACTTTTTATGATCTAGCAAATTCAGTTTATCCTTTAGTTATCACCACTGCCGTTTTTCCCTTATACTACGGAGCAGTTACAGGAGGAACTGGTGCAACAGTAAGCATATTCGGACAAGAATTAATGAATACCGAACTCTATACTTATACGTTATCCATCTCCTTTTTAATGGTGGCTTTTATCTCACCTATCTTATCGAGTATAGCAGATTATATGGGAAATAAAAAACGCTTTATGCAGTTTTTTCTTTACCTCGGATCATTCTCTGTAATGGCATTATATTTTTTTGATAGTATTGAAAGACTCTGGGTAGGTATCACATTTTCCATACTAGCTAGTATTGGTTTTTGGGGTAGTTTAGTCTTTTATAATGCCTATTTGCCAGAAGTAGCCCATCCAAAAGATCAGGATAGCGTAAGTGCCAAAGGTTTTATTAAGGGATATTTAGGATCAATTTTTCTACTCTTGTTTATCCTAACAATGATTATGATGCCACATTGGTATGGATTTATACCCGAACCGCTAAAAGAAGGTGAATCGGCTCCTAGTATTGTTTTTAGGCTAAGTTTTGTAATTGTTGGTTTATGGTGGATGGGATTTTCTCAATATACCTTATATCATTTGCCCTATAATATGCACAAACGAAAACCTAAAAAAGATTTTATATTTAAAGGATACAGAGAACTTCGTCAAGTGTTACGCGAATTAAAAAATCAATATACCCTAAAAATTTTTCTAATTTCATTTTTTCTATTTAGTGCTGGTGTACAAACCATTATTGTTTTAGCAGGAAAATTTGGGGATGAAGAATTGGGTTTACCCACAACAAACCTAATTATCACTATTCTATTAGTACAATTAGTAGCAGTAGCCGGAGCCTATTTATTTTCTAAAATATCTAAAAAATTGGGCAATATCACTACGCTAAAAATTACTTTAGTTATCTGGATTGTAATCACTTTTGCTGCCTATTTATTACCTGGTCAAAGCCCTAATGTAGATCTTTACTTCTATATCTTAGGTGGGTTCTTAGGATTAGTATTGGGAGCAACTCAAACAATTTCACGCTCTACCTATTCGAAACTAATGCCTGAAGAAACTGTCGATACAGCTACCTATTTCAGTTTTTATGATGTAACAGAAAAAATAGCTATTGTTATGGGTACCGTAATTTTTGGGATTCTAGTTGGTATTACAAAATCAATGCGAATATCTGTTTTGGTTTTGGCCATCTTTTTCTTTGCAGGTTTTATCGTATTATTCTTTATGAAAAGTACAAAACATGTTAAATAAACACTATGATTTTATAGTCGTTGGAGCAGGTATTGTTGGTGCAGCAACTGCATATAAATTACAACTAAAGCATCCCAAAAAAACAATAGCTTTGCTTGAGAAAGAAGCCAAAATTGGGATGCATCAAACAGGTAGAAATTCAGGTGTTATCCACTCTGGAATTTATTATACTCCAGGTTCCTTTAAAGCCAAAAATTGCAGAAATGGACGGGAACAATTGGTTGCATTTGCTGAGAAATATAGAATTCCTTATGAAACTTGTGGCAAAATTATTATCGCCACAAACAATGATGAATTAAATGCATTAGAAAATATCTTTCAAAGAGGTCTTGAAAATAACACACCCAATATAAAATATCTAAATGCAGATGAAATTGAAGAAAAAGAACCTTTCATTAAAGGGATAAAAGCAATTCATGTTCCTTCTGCTGGTATTATTGATTATGTAGCGACTAACCTGAAATTAGCCAGTTTAATTTCTGAAATAAATCCAGAAAGTAAGCTAATTACATCGTGTGAGTATCTATTAACCCAACAAGATGGTTTAAAAAATATAGTCCAAACTAGTAAGGGTATTTTTACAACTGATAAAGTTATTCTATGTAGCGGTTTACAATCCGATAGAAATGCAGCAAAAGATCATGCCCATTTAAATCTAAAAATTGTTGGATTTAGAGGTGATTATTATGAATTTACCAATAAAAAAAAGCATAAAATAAACAACCTTGTTTATCCAGTTCCTGATCCTCGATTTCCATTTTTAGGCGTTCATTTCACCAAAATGATTGATGGTAGTGTAGAATGTGGTCCAAATGCGGTATTTTCTTTTGCACGAGAAGGTTATTCTCGAACAAGTTTTAACTTCAAAGATACTTGGGAAGCTTTAACCTATAAAGGAACTTGGAAATTATTCTCTAAATTTTGGCGTAAAGGAATTGATGAATACAAACGTGCTTTTTCTAAACGTCTGTTTATAAAAGAATTACAAAAAATGATGCCTCAACTCGAAATGAATGATGTAATCATATCAAAATCTGGTGTAAGAGCACAAGCAATAGATACAAACGGCGATATGGTTGATGATTTTAAAATTATTGAAAAAGATGGTAATATTCATGTTCTGAATGCTCCTTCTCCTGCAGCTACTGCATGTTTGTCAATTGCTGATGAGATTGTTGCCGTACTTTTAAATGAAAACTAGTCTAGTTAATAAAATGCCACGTAGTACTAGTAGTGATATAAATAATAAAAGCTATTTCACAGAGCTACGCAGAGAATCCACAGAGATACACTGAGAATAAAATATTATCTTGTATTTATAGTTGTACTTCTTTATATCGAAAACAATCTGTTGTATGATCATTCACCATTCCCGTAGCTTGCATGTGAGCATAAATTACGGTGCTACCTACAAATTTAAAACCTCGTTTTTTTAAATCTTTTGAAATTTTATCAGAAAGTGGTGTGTTTGCAGGAACTTCACCTGTTGATTTCCATTTATTTTGAATGGGTTTATTTTGTACGAATCCCCAAATATATTTAGAAAAAGAACCAAATTCTTTTTGTATCTCCATAAAAGCAATAGCATTGGTTATTGTAGCTTTGATCTTTAATCTATTACGAATAATCCCAGCATTTTGAAGTAATTCAGTTTGATTTGTTTCTGTATACTTTGCAATTTTTTTATAATCAAAATTATCAAATGCTGCTCTAAAATTTTCCCGTTTACGTAAGATTGTAATCCAACTTAAACCTGCTTGAAAGGTTTCCAAAATCAAAAACTCAAATAATTTTGCATCATCTTTCACAAGGACGCCCCATTCTTTATCATGATATGTAATATATAAAGGATCATTTCCTGCCCATTTACATCTTGTTTTATTCATGTATTTTTAAGTTTTATCCAAAGAAAAAATAGGCAACAAAAATTGCTGCTATGATTCCTGCTAAATCGGCAATTAAACCAGCCGTTGCAGCATAGCGTATATTTTTGATTTTAACTGAACCAAAATAAACAGCAAGGACATAAAAAGTTGTTTCTGTAGAACCTTGAAAAATTGAAGTTAATTTCCCTACAAAACTATCTACATTAATTCCATTAACACCCCAACTTTCGACCATTAAACCTCTTGCTCCACCGCCACTGAGTGGTTTCATTAAAGCAGTTGGCAATCCTTCAACAAAACGTGTATCAATTCCTGTTAAAGAAAATAAACTTTCCAATCCGTTAATTACATAACCCATTGCTCCAGATGCCGTAAAAACACCAATTGCTACCAACATTGCAATTAAATACGGAATTATATATACAGCTACTTTAAATCCATCTTTAGCACCTTCTACAAAAGCATCATAAATATTAACTTTTTTAAATGCACCTACAACAATAAAAGAAACAATAATACTGAATAACAATATATTCGTTAATAAAGTGGAAAACACTTGCATATCAGCTGGCGATAAGGTCTGTAAGTAAAAGACAAGTCCAACAATCAAGAGTGTAGCACCACCTAAATACAAAATGATTGTTTTTTGTAAAAGATTAATTTTTTGAATTAATGCAGTGGCTATTAAACCTACCATGGTTGAAACAAAAGTTGCTATTAATATAGGTATAAAAACATCTGTTGGATTCACAGAACCAGCTGTTGCTCGTAAAGCTAATACACTAACGGGAATCAGTGTCATTCCAGAAGTATTAAGAACCAAGAACATTATTTGTGCATTACTTGCTGTATCTTTAGTTTTATTTACTTTCTGTAACTCCTTCATCGCTTCCAAACCCAAAGGTGTCGCCGCATTGTCAAGTCCTAGCATATTTGCTGATAGGTTCATTACCATCTTACCGATAGCTGGATGTCCAGCAGGAATATCAGGAAATAATTTCGTAAACAAAGGACTTACCCATCGAGATAGCATATCTATCAGTCCACCTTTTTCACCAATCTTAAGGATTCCCATCCATAATGCTAAAACACCCGTTAAACCTAACGAAAGTGTAAAGCCTAATTCTGCTCTATTAAAAACTGCTTCCATTATTTTAGAAAATATTTCGGTATCTCCTAAGAAAATAAGCTTAAATAATGCTACAACAAATGCTATAATAAAAAATCCTACCCAAATATAATTTAATGCCATACGTATTGTAAGTTAAGTTTTCAAAACAAATTAAAGTTTAAAAGTACTAAAAAAATAGTAGCAGATTGATTTTAATAAAGTATCATTAACCAACTTAGGTTGAATTCAGTGTAAAATACTTTTAAACCGAGTAGCTAAAATCTCGAAACACAACGGAATGACAAAAAACAAGTTACATACGGCACCTATGAAAATTTATAATTTATTCATAAAAAATCCGTAAACAACTATATAAGAGAAGTTTACGGATTAATACTATTAAAATTTAATACTTAGTCTAATTGTGGTCCAGCTGCTACTAAGTTTTTACCTTCTTCAGTATCAGTATACTTTTCAAAATTCTTAATGAATAATGATGCTAATTGAGTTGCTTTTTTAGTCCAATCCTCTGGATTTTTGTAGGTGTCATGTGTACATAAAATTGCATCATTAACTCCTTTAAGACTTATAGGAATTTCCAAATTAAAGATAGGCATTATTTTCGTTGGTGTTTTTTCAATTTCACCATTTAAAATAGCATCAATAATTGCTCTAGTATCTTTAATAGAAATTCGTTTTCCTGTACCATTCCATCCCGTATTAACTAAATAAGCAGTAGTATTATATTTTTCCATTTTTTTTACTAACTCTTCAGCATATTTAGTTGGATGTAGTGATAAAAAAGCTTCTCCAAAACAAGCAGAAAAAGTAGGTTGAGGTTCAGTAACACCAACTTCTGTACCTGCTAGTTTAGCTGTAAATCCAGATAAAAAATGATATTTCGTTTGATCAGGTGTTAATTTAGAAACTGGAGGCATTACACCAAATGCATCAGCTGTTAAAAAGATAACTTTGCTTGCGTGACCTGCTTTAGAAATCGGTTTTACAATATTATCAATGTGATATATAGGGTAAGAAACTCGTGTATTTTGTGTTACACTTACATCGGTAAAATCTATTTTTCCATCTGCATCAACGGTAACATTTTCTAGTAATGCATCTTGACGAATTGCTTTATAAATTTCAGGTTCAGCATCTTTATCTAAGTTGATTGTCTTAGCATAACATCCACCTTCAAAATTAAAAACTCCTTCATCATCCCAACCGTGTTCATCATCACCGATTAGAGCTCTATGCGGATCGGTTGACAAGGTTGTTTTACCAGTTCCTGACAAACCAAAGAAAATAGCTACATCACCTTCTTTTCCAACATTTGCAGAACAATGCATAGCAGCCATTCCTTTAAGAGGAAGGTAATAATTCATCATGGCAAACATACCTTTTTTCATTTCGCCACCATACCAAGTTCCACCAATCAACTGCATTTTTTTAGAAAGATTAAATACGGTGAAAACTTCAGAATTCATTCCATGTTTTTCCCAAACAGTATTTGTCGTATGAGATGCATTTAAAATTACAAAATCTGGTTCTCCGAAACTCATTAACTCTTTTTCGGTTGGTCTTATAAACATATTCTTCACAAAATGAGCTTGCCAAGCTACTTCTACAATAAAACGAACTTTTATACGTGTGTCTTCGTTTGCTCCAGCATAACCATCAATTACATATAACTTTTCATTACTTAACTGACTTACTACTGTTTTCTCTAAATCATCCCATACTTTTGAAGAAAGTGGTTTATTATCATTTGGTGATTTTTCATTATTCCACCAGATCGTATTTTTAGTAACCGCATCTTCAACAATATATTTATCAAGGGGTGAACGACCTGTAAAACGACCTGTCATGACATTGACAGCTCCGAGATCAGTCATTTGACCTTTCTCAAATCCACTTAATGCAGGATCTAATTCAGCTTTTAAAAGTTCTTGGTAGGATGGGTTGTAGACCAATTCAGTAGTGTGGGTTATCCCATATTTTTTTAATGCAATTTGAACAGACTTTATTCTGTTTTCCATAAGTGTATAATTTGTTTCAATTAAACGCAAATATACAGAATCTTATAGTTTTAAAGCGATTTTATTGGTATAACTAACGTAATATTCACAGCAAAACAATACATTATGATAACGAAATAAAGCTAAACAGTTCTTTAAGAGTATTTTGTTAACTTAAAATTCGACGAATCTCTTCATCTATGTCAATATCTTGTTTTTTATTGGGGTCTGATTTTAATTTGGAAGTTGATTGTGATTCCTTATCTATTTCAGATTCTTTATCAACATTATCTACTATTAAATCATTTTCTTTTAAGGTCTCTTTTTGCTTATTCGAAAACTCAATTTCTAATTGTTTTCTAATTTTAGAAACCTCTTCTTGCAATCGGAGTTCGAAGTCATCCTCATTTGTGTTTGTATCTTGACTTGAATTACTTAAAGATTCATTACCATCAGGGATACTTGGAGTATTTTCAATTTTTCCTTCTTGTCTGTCCAATTGATTTGCAACAATAGAATGATCCTCCTCTTTTATAATACTAGGTGAAGGTGAATTTATACTTATGTTACTTTCAAATCCATCTGGAATATCAAACAAAGGTGATTTTATTAATTTTTCTTCAAAAATATCAACTAGTTTTATAAGTTTTCTAGTCACACTCTTGAGCTTAGTATATATATTATTTAATTCGTTTTTACGTTTTTCACTATTATTTGAAAAAAATCCTTTTTTAACTGGTAAATTATTTAATGTAGTGTATTCTATAAATATGTCATACATTTCCTCATAAAAGGACTCTAATACTGTAAATGACTCAAAACTACTAAAGGTCTGACCTTCTGAATAATACCACTTTGCAAAATCTGTATTTTTGCGATTCAAATCATTTTCTTTTGAAAACATCTGAATTCCATTATGTATTTGTTCAACATTTGAAAGCCAAATTCGTAAACTATCTTTGGCATTTCTCACATGTTCTAAATAGGTCAAATTCATTTCTTTTTATTTATTTGGGTTATCTTCTGTAGCAATATACCAATCTTTGGCATCTATATATTTTTTCTCAACATCCCTAGCATCTTGCATCGTTGTTGCAGGAGGAACAATTACTTTATCCTTGTAAAGTCTATTATGTGGCCAATTTGCAGGTGTTGCCCTTTGGTTATTGAATGTCATTTGTAAACTATCAATTGTTCTTAAGATTTCAAAAATATTCCTACCATTTGATAGTGGATAGTACATAATTGTAGCTATCACACCGCCAGGACTAATAATAAAAACAGCCCTCACTGTGACCATTTTATCAGCATTTGGATGTATCATACCGTACTTATGCGCAACATGAGCTCCAGCCACAATAGGAAATTCAATTTTCACTCCAAAATTCTCTTCTATATTACGAAGCCATGCAATATGTGAATGTACACCATCTACACTATAGCCCAATAGTTTTGTGTTACGTGCTTCAAATTCTTTTAGTAAATCTTGAAAGCCAAGAAATTCAGTAGTACAAACTGGTGTAAAGTCTGCTGGATGTGAAAAAAGAACTACCCAGCTACCTTTATAATCCTCAGGGAAATTGATTTCTCCTTGGGTTGTTTGTGCTTTAAATGAAGGAGCTAAATCTCCTATTAACGGTATTGATACTGTGTTTGTTTCCATAAAGTATAAAATGTATGCAAATATATAAAATGCTTTTAACTTTCTTTTGTTGTCAAAACACAAATTTTTGATAGTATTATAAAACAAATCTATGGAACAATAAGTCTAAAGATTGGTTTTATCCTATTACGTATTTCCGTAAAGATAAAGCTCTTAACTAATTAACCCTTAAAACACTACACAATAGAATCTTCTAAAAAAATTGCTAAAAATTATCATAATAGCTAGTAACCTTTTCTAATTGATTGAAAAATACAAATTCGTATTAAAGGATAAAAATTCTATATTTTTAGATATTTAAACCTAATTAGCCACCTCACTTAAAAAATTTATCCGCATTAATCGCATTTCTTCTTCTTCATAATCACCTTCAAATTCATCAAGAGCGACCTCTATTTTATCTGTTTCAGACTCTAAAAAGTAATCAAAAATTTCTTCTTGTTGTTCTTCATCAAGAATTTCATCTAGAGCATAGTTAATTTTCAGTTTAGTTCCCGAATAAACAATTCGTTGCATTTCTTTAATAAGTTCATCAAACGCTAATCCCTTAGACTTGGCAATGTCTTCAAGTGGAATTTTTCGATCTGTATTTTGAATAATAAAAAGCTTTAAAGCAGAATTTACTCCTGTACTTTTAACAACTAAATCATCAGGTCTTAAGATATCATTCTCCTCAACATAATTTGAGATTAGCGCTACAAATTCTTTTCCAAATTTATTTGCTTTTCCCTCACCTACTCCATAAACTTTAGATAATTCTTCAATTGTTATGGGGTATTTAAGTGCCATATCTTCTAAGGAAGGTTCTTGAAAAACCGCATAAGGCGGAACATTATGCTTTTTGGCTACTGTTTTTTGTAAGCCTTTAAGTATTTTCATTAACTTCTCATCTGAGGCTCCTCCTCCTTTAGTATTTGTTACAATACTTCCATCATCAACCTCATCATAAACATGATCCTCTGACATCATAAATGAAGTTGGATTCTCAATAAATATTTTAGCTCTAGGTGCTAGTTTTATCACACCATATTGTTCAATTTCTTTACGTAAATATCCTGCCACTAATACTTGACGGATAAGCGCCATCCAATACAGAGGTTGATATTCTTGCCCTTTTCCAAAAAAATCTTTCTGATCCATTTTATGCGATTTTAACATCGCATTAGCATTACCAATTAATGTATTGACAATATTTTTTGATTTGTATTGTTGGTTGGTATCTCTGACTACTTCTAGAAGTAATTTCACTTCATCTTTTGCCTCTTTCTTTTGTTTTGGATTACGCATATTATCATCCATATCAGCACCCAAACCTTTTTTATCATCAAATTCTTCCCCAAAATAGTGCAACAAGTATTTACGCCGACTCATTGAGGTTTCTGCATAACCAACAACTTCTTGTAATAAGGCATGTCCTATTTCTTGCTCTGCAACGGGTTTTCCTGATAAAAACTTCTCTAACTTCTCAATATCATCATAAGAATAGTAGGCTAAACAATAACCTTCTCCTCCATCACGGCCTGCACGACCTGTTTCTTGATAATAACTCTCTAAACTTTTAGGAATATCATGATGTATTACAAAACGTACATCTGGTTTATCAATACCCATTCCAAAGGCTATAGTTGCCACCACTACATCGATATCTTCCATTAAGAACATATCTTGATGTCTAGCTCTTGTTTTAGCATCTAAACCAGCATGATAGGGAACTGCTTTAATCCCATTAACTTGTAAAACTTGTGCAACTTCCTCAACTTTTTTACGACTTAAACAATAAATTATGCCTGATTTTGATGGGTATCCTTTTACAAATCTGATAATGTCTTTTTGAACATCTTTTGTTTTTGGACGTACATCATAAAAGAGATTGGGTCTATTAAACGATGCTTTAAAAGTATTTGCATCAGACATTCTAAGTGTTTTTAAAATATCTTCTTCTACTTTTTCTGTAGCAGTAGCTGTTAATCCTATAATAGGAACATCATCTATCTCATTAATTATATTACGAAGGTTTCTGTATTCGGGTCTAAAATCATGGCCCCATTCTGATATACAATGTGCTTCATCAACCGCAACAAACGAAATATTTTGCTTCCTTAGAAAATCAGTATAATCTTGTTTAGCTAATGATTCTGGCGCTACATATAATAATTTTGTAATCCCATTCTCAATATCACTCATTACCTGACGAATCTCTCCTTTGTTTAAAGACGAATTAAGAACATGAGCTACTCCATGGTTTTCAGAGACACCTCTAATAGCATCCACTTGATTTTTCATAAGGGCAATTAGCGGTGAAACGACAATTGCTGTTCCTTCTTGTAATAAAGCTGGTAACTGATAGCAGAGTGATTTTCCACCTCCAGTAGGCATAATCACAAACGTATCACTTTTAGATAAGATGCTTTCGATAACTACTTTTTGTAAACCTATAAAGTTATCAAAACCAAAGTATTTCTTTAATGCATCATTTAAATCAACATTGGGATTTTGCATTGAATTTAAGTATCAAATTTTTAATATTTTTGCAAAAGATATTTATAAATAAATTCAATTGCGTTTTTTACTCTCCACGAATTTACCAAAAATATTTTTAATATAGGTACAATCTGTTTCCAAGTATTTTTTATTCACAAATAAAAAACGGTACTTTTGACCTTTCTTAAAACATATGAAAGATAAACAAACTAAATATAACATTCTAGAAATTGCTAAAGAAACGATTGCTCTTGAAAGTAAATCAATTGCAAATCTGGAAAGATTACTTACCGTTGATTTTGAAAAAGCTGTCAAATCAATTCTAACATCAAAAGGTCGTGTAATCGTAACAGGAATAGGAAAAAGTGCCAATATTGCAACAAAAATTGTGGCTACTTTTAACTCAACTGGTACTCCTGCAGTTTTTATGCATGCCGCAGATGCTATTCATGGTGATTTAGGAAACATTCAAAAAGATGATACGGTGTTGTGTATTTCTAAAAGTGGTAATACTCCCGAGATTAAAGTGCTAATACCTCTTATTCAAAATTATGGTAATAAAATTATCGCCATTACAGGAAACCCTGATTCTTATTTAAGTCAGCATGCCGATTATTTTCTCAATTCGTATGTAGAGAAAGAAGCTTGTCCTAACAATTTAGCTCCAACTACAAGTACTACCGCTCAATTAGTTATGGGTGATGCTCTTGCCGTAGCTTTATTACAATTACGTGATTTTACTAGTTCCGATTTTGCCAAATACCATCCTGGTGGCGCTCTAGGTAAAAAACTTTATCTTAGAGTTAAAGATGTCATGGTAAAAAATGATATTCCTTTAGTTAAATCTAATGCAAGTATTAAAGATGTTATTATTGAAATATCTTCAAAAAGACTAGGAACAACTGCTGTTATTGATACTGATTCTATTTTAGGGATTATAACTGATGGAGATTTACGTCGTATGTTGGAAATACATTCTAACTTAGAATACTTATCAGCAAAAGATATAATGAGTAAAAACCCAAGAACAATTATTCATGATGCTTTAGCTATTGATGCGTTACACACCATGGAAAATAATAATATAACACAATTATTGGTTGTTGAAGACAACCAATACGTAGGTGTTATACATTTACACGATTTACTAAAAGAAGGCATATTATAATGAGTAAAGAACCAAAAAAAGAGATGTCCTTTTTAGATCACCTTGAAATTTTAAGGTGGCATTTGGTACGTTCTAGTACAGCAATTCTAATCTTTGGCACTATTGCTTTTCTATTCAAAAATATTATTTTTGATACTATTCTGTTAGCTCCTACAAAATTAGATTTTTACACCTACAAACTCTTATGTACCATATCAAAAACCTTTAGCACAGATGGTATGTGCATTGAAAAATTACCTTTTACTTTGCAGAGTTTGGGAATGGCAGAGCAATTTTCTATTCATATTTGGGTTTCTATAACAGCAGGTATTATCATTGCTTTTCCTTATATTATATGGGAAGTTTGGCGATTTATTAGTCCTGGTTTATACAAAAATGAACGAAAATATGCTTTTAGTTTTATTTTTATTTCATCAATACTATTCTTTGCTGGTGTATTATTTGGTTATTATGTGATTACACCGCTATCAGTTAATTTTCTAGGAAATTATTCTATTAGTGATCTTGTAGATAGAAATTTCAAAATAGGATCCTATATTTCTATCATTAAATCATCTGTTTTAGCATCAGGTTTAATGTTTGAATTACCTGTTATCATATTCTTTTTAGCTAAAATGGGATTAATAACACCTGAGTTTTTAAAAACATATAGAAAACATGCCATCGTAATCGTATTAATATTAGCTGCTTTAATCACACCACCTGATGTTATTAGTCAGATTATTGTAACGATACCTATTATTTTTCTTTATGAAATAAGTATTATTATTGCTACAGTAGTTTACAAAAAACAACAAAAAGAAATAAAATCCAAAAGTCATAAACCAGTAAAAAAATAGAATTAAACCCTTTAAAACAAGCCTTCAAGTCTCAGTAGTAATTAAAAAAATTAATGAATACTCTTCTTTGCGACTTTGTGACTTTGCGGTGAAAATATCAAACAAATGAAAATAATCTGTATTGGTCGTAACTACGCAAAACATATCGAAGAGTTATCTAATGAGCGTCCAAAAGAACCTGTTATTTTTTTAAAACCAGATTCAGCTATATTACCTAGAAATCATCCTTTTTACATTCCTACTTTTTCTGATGATATTCATTATGAAGTAGAATTATTAGTTAAAATAAATCGATTAGGAAAACATATTGCGCCAAAATTTGCACATAAATATTATAATGAAATAGGACTTGGTATCGACTTTACGGCACGTGATTTACAATCAAAACTCAAAGAAAAAGGCTTACCATGGGAGAAAGCTAAAGGTTTCGACGGAAGTGCTGTAATAAGTGAATTTGTTTCTAAAGATCAATTTACCGATTTGAATACTATTTCTTTTTCTCTAGAAAAGAATTCAAAAATAGTGCAAGAAGGAAATACAAAAGCCATGCTTTGGAAAATTGATGATTTAATTGCTTATGTATCCCAATATATGACGCTAAAAATTGGTGATATTATTTTTACAGGAACACCAGCTGGTGTTGGAAAAGTAACTCCAGAAGATAAATTAATAGGGAAAATCGAAGGAAAAACCTTTTTTAAAATTCAAATTAAATAACAATAAACTAAAATCAGTAACTTTGCGTTATACATTTATTAATAAAACATGAAACGAGCATATCCTAATTTGACACATAAGGGAATGACTAATAACGAACAACATGTGTCACTAATAAAAATATAAATATAAACACATGAAAAAACTCCTTTTTATTATTGCAATTGCAACAACATTTATTGTACAAGCTCAAAATTCTCAATTTGGAATTAAAGCAGGTCTAAACTACAACTTCAGCGGTGATTTAACCGATTTAAATGAACTCGAAGACACAGCAGATGATGTGTTTCATGGTGCCGATAGTAAAGCTGGTTTTCACGGTGGTCTTTGGTATCAACTCAATTATGCTGACTTATTTATTAAAGGGGAATTACTTTATACTCAATACGAAAATACATTTTCTAATTATGCATTAACAACTAAAACAATTAATGTACCTGTTCTAGTAGGGATGAAGATATTAGGACCTCTTTATGTTTTTGCAGGACCTGATTTTCAATATAAAGTTGACGAAGATTTTTCACTTTCTAATACCGAAGTAACATCTGACGATTTTACGATGGGATTACATCTAGGTATTGGAGTTGAATTTAAAAGACTATCATTTGATGCTCGTTGGGAAAAAGGACTTACAGGAGATGATTTATCAATCGTTGGAAATGATTCTTTTACAGACAATTTCACTTTAGATAACAGACCAAATCAATTGTTATTCTCTGTTCAATATTCATTGACTAAAAATGATGAATAGAAATTAAAATTTGGGTTAATCTTTAAATTACTTTTTCATTTAAAAGTCCTATTTTTGTCCATTAATCAAATATGATGACTAAAAATTTGGCTTCGCTCAGCTCCAAAGAATTTATTTTAATCAAAGGAGCACAAATGCACAATCTCAAAGGGATTGATGTTGCTATTCCGCGAAATAAATTAGTGGTTATCACAGGTTTATCTGGATCAGGAAAATCTAGTTTAGCTTTTGACACGCTATATGCAGAAGGTCAACGTAGATATGTAGAAAGTTTATCATCCTATGCTAGACAATTTTTAGGAAAACTCCATAAACCTAAAGTCGATTATATAAAAGGTATTTCACCCGCTATTGCAATCGAACAAAAGGTTAATACAACCAATGCTCGGTCAACTGTTGGGACAAGTACAGAGATTTATGACTATATTAAATTACTCTATGCCAGAATTGGTAAGACGTATTCACCAAAATCAGGTAAAGAAGTAAAAAAGCACCGTATAAAAGACGTATTAAATCAGTTAAAAAAAATTAAAACAGGTACTAAACTAGTACTCCTTGCTCCTATCCACCTTGAAAATGGAAGAAACTTAAAAACCACCATAAAAGTATTATCCCAGCAAGGCTATGCCCGAATAAAAATTGATGGAAAAATAAAACGTTTATCTGAGATTACTTCCTTTAAAAGTAAAGATGTATTCTTGGTAATTCAACGCATTGTTTTACAAGATGATGAAGATTTTTACCATCGTATAGCTGATGCCATCCAATTAGCATTCTTTGAAGGAAAAGGCGAATGTATTATTGAAAACCTCATTACAAAAAAAGAGTATACTTTTAATAATAAATTTGAGTTGGATGGTATCCGATTTAACGAGCCCAACGTGCATTTATTTAGTTTCAATAATCCTTATGGAGCTTGCCCAACTTGTAACGGTTACGGAAATGTCATCGGTATCGACGAAGATTTAGTTATTCCAAATACGGCTTTATCACTGTATGAAAACTGTATACTTCCTTGGCGAACAGATTCTTATATTTCTTATAAAGAACCTTTATTTATTCATGCAAATAAATATAATATATCCATTCATAAGCCGTGGTATCAACTTACTGACAAACAAAAACAACTCATCTGGGAAGGCACCAAACATTTTGAAGGATTAAACAAATTCTTTAAAAAAATTGAAGCAAAATCATACAAAATTCAAAATCGAGTGATGCTATCTCGGTATCGAGGGAAAACAAAATGCCATACTTGTTTTGGAAAACGACTTAAAAAAGAAGCTGATTATGTAAAAATTGATGGTAAAGGAATTTCAGAACTTGTTGATAAACCAATAGATGAATTAAGTTTATTTTTTAAAGATCTAAAACTATCAAAACATGAAAAAGAAATTGCCAAAAGACTTCTTGTTGAGATTAATACTCGTATTGCCTTTCTAAATGATGTTGGGCTATCTTATTTGTCACTCAACAGAAATTCAAACACACTTTCAGGTGGAGAAAGTCAACGCATTAATTTGGCAACTTCTTTAGGTAGTAGCTTAGTAGGATCTATGTATATATTAGATGAACCTAGCATTGGTCTTCACAGTAAAGACAGTGAACGACTCATCAAAGTTTTAAAACACCTACGTGATTTAGGCAACACCGTAATCGTCGTCGAACACGATGAAGAAATCATGCGTCAAGCAGATTATATAATAGATATTGGTCCTGAAGCAGGTACTTTTGGTGGAGAAATCGTAGCGGAAGGTAATTTCAAAAATATTCTTAAATCAGATTCTTTAACAGCCCAATACTTAAATGGAAAACTCGAAATTAGTGTTCCCAAAATCCGAAGAAAACCAACCGATTATCTTGAGGTTATTG
>JAOZLL010000075.1:0-2989 GCA_029934835.1 Flavobacteriaceae bacterium
GATGGTGTTTCAATAGGTTCAAAACCAAATTTTTCAAAAGCACTTTTTATCGTGTTGAATATATAATTACGTTTGGCAATTTCTGTAGCAGAAAAGTCACGAGTTCCTTTTGGAATGCTTGGTTTCATATATCTATTGTTTTTCACTGCTAAGACACAAAGGTTATACAAATAATTTATTGTGTGATTAGGACTTTAATAGCTGTTAGTTTGCAAAGATAGTATTTGAAGCTAGAATTTAAAAACTAGAAGTAAAAAATTGAATTATTCTATAGTTTTTTTCTTTTTGAACAGCTTAAAGACCTTAAATAAGACCCAAAATATAATTAGAACAAAAATTACAGCTAATACAGGAAATGTGATTGCCACAAAGGACATAATTATCGAAGTTCCAGTTTCTACGGTAGAAACTATTGGATTGGCTATTCCTGCAGTTGTTGCTGAGGATGCTAAGCGTGTAGTGCTAGTAGATGTTTTAATAGCTGTTGCAGTTCCTCCACCAGCAATAATTGCCAAAGCCCAAGTAATTACAGGATCTAAATCTGCAACTGTTGAAACCATAACAGCAGTTCCTGCAATGGCAGCTAGTGGAATGGTAATACTATCTAATAAATTATCTAGCCATGGTATTAAGTAGGCGGCAATCTCAACAATTGTTGCAATACCTAAGGTTATTATTGCTGTTGAACTTCCTACCCATTCCCAACTTTCGTTTAAAGGGATTACATTAAAATGAGCAGCAATACTAAGAGCAAAAAGAGGAACAAATATTCTAAATCCAACAGAGGCAGCTAAACCAATACCGATAAGAATGCTAAAAATAGTGTCTGGGTTCATAGTATAGAATTGTATTTTAAGCGTGCTTTTTCTAAATCCTCTGGAGTATCAATACCAATGCTTTTTTCTTGGGTTAAAACCATTTTGACTTTCATGCCATTAGCAAGAAAACGTAAATTTTCTAACTTTTCTACTTTTTCTAAGCTACCCATTGGTAATTTAGTAAAGTTTAACAGTGCCTTTTTTCTAAAAGCGTAAACACCAATATGTTGGTAATAAAAGGCTTCGTTAGTATCACGAGGATAGGGTATGGGCGCTCTAGAGAAATAAAGCGCAAAATTATTTTTATCTACTACAACTTTTACATTGTTAGGATTTGTGATTTCATTGACATCTGTTAATGGAAAAATTAATGAAGCCACATCAATTTTATTAGCATCTTTTTCTTTAAAGACATCTACTAATTTTTGTAAAATCTTTTTATTGACAAAAGGTTCATCACCTTGAACATTGACAATAATATCAACATCTGTCTCTAGACTAGTTACAGCTTCAGCTATTCGGTCACTTCCTGTTTCATGCTTTAATTTACTAAGAATGACTTTTCCGTTTTGCTTTAAAACTTCTTTTTGAATAAGTTCACTATCGGTGACAACATATACAGCATCAAAAAGATTTGTATTTACTGTTGCCTCATAAGTTTGTACAATAACAGATTTTCCTCCTAAGTTTTGTAATAATTTACCAGGAAACCTAGAAGCTTCATATCGAGCAGGAATCAGAGCAATTATTTTCATTTAGAAAGAGTTTTATATAGTAGACTTATAAAAAAGATGGTTATATTATAATTAAATCTAGTTTGAGTTTATGGCTTTATTAAGCATATCAAAGTGGTATTCAGATCCAGTCATTTTACTATAGCCAGATCGTCTTGCAACTTCCTCACCATCAGAGTTTAAAATTAAAATTGTAGGATAGCCACGTATAGCATATTTTCTTTTAATTTCATAATTAATTACTTTTTGCTCAGGAGTTATTAGATCAGTTCTTCTTGGGAAATCTGCTTCATAAAGGATTAGTTCTTTATTAGCTAATTCTATAAATTCTTCGGTTTCAAAAAAATCTTTATGTAATATTTTACAAGGACCACACCAATCAGATCCAGTGAAAAACACCAAAAGAGGTTTGTTTTTTTTCTTGGCTAGTTGTGTTGCTTTTTCAAAGTTCTGTTCCCATTTCAATTCTTTTGTAATGGTATCTGAACTTAAATTTGCCGTTTGGTGTGAATCTTGAGCATAAGAGATTATTACCGTTAAAAATAGTATGTTTAATAAGAATATTTTGTTCATGTGTCTAAATTTTTATTTTTTATAGGTGACACATGTTGTTCGCTATTAGTCATCCCGCTATGTGTCAAAATCGGATTTGCTCGTTTCATAAGTGTTTAATAATTAGTCAATACGTTTTTTAATCTTGTGTAAACTAGCGTTGAGTTCAAACCCAAGTAGCAATATTATGGAATTTAACCATACAAAAAGCATAAATATCAAAAGTGTTCCAATACTTCCATATAGCTCATTATACTTAGAGAACTTTACAACATATATGCCAAACAAGTATATTAAAAGCAAGATTAGCATAGTTGTTAAGATTGAACCTGCAGAAACGAAGGAATGGTGTTTTCCTTCTTTAGTCCCAAAATAGAACAATGTTGCAACAGAGATAAATACCATTATAGCAAAAAATACTTTCTGACTCAATTCAATCCAAAAAACTTCGTTACTTACATAGCCACTTGCTTTAAGATTTTCTATTCCTACTTCAAAATAAAAGGATACAGCAACGGTTAGTAATAAATAAATTGCCAACATGATAGAAACGACAAGTGCAATTAAATATTGTTTGATAATATTTCTGCCAACTTCTACATGATAAGAGTATTCAAAACCACCAAAAATTGCATTAACTCCGTTAGTCATCAATAAGATTGAAGCTATAAAGTAAACCGATAATAAACCACCATAATTATGATTAGTGATATAACTAATTACTTGTTCATTAGCGGCACCTGATGTTGTTGGAGGAAGCCACTGTTCCATTAAGAAGAGAAAATCCTCTTGAAAACCATCAATAGGAACATATCGGATTAAGGTTAAAATAAATATCAAAAAAGGAAAAATTGCCATTAAGAAACTAAAAGCAATACCACCTGC
>JAOZLL010000075.1:3089-9475 GCA_029934835.1 Flavobacteriaceae bacterium
ACAAATTCATTTACAGGAAAAACAGTATTGGTTTTAAAAGAACGAATTTTAAAAGTTGTATTGGTGTTTTTTTTATTGGTGTAAACTACTTGATATATATTCTTGCTTTTAATATCTATTCCTAGTAGAATATATTTGTTTTCAGCATTAGGATTTATTGGAAGTAATTTTATGAATTGAATTTTTTTACCACCTATAGTTTTCATTTTATCCCATTCAAAGCTATATCCTTTTTGATAGAATGTTAATATTTTGGAAGGTGTAAATTCACTTTCTTCATCATTATCACCATCTGAAATGACAACCTCTTCATCTTCATGAATTATAGTGTAGATTTTATTTTCATCAAAAATACGCTCGATTCCCATGAAGTTTAAATGATATTTTTCTTTTTGTATGCGTACATTACCATTAGTTTCTTGGTGTACATTTTCTTTTTCGTTATCTAAAATATAATCAAATGTTAGGTAAATATTTTCATAAGAAGCCACTTTAGCAGAAACTTCGTCTAGGAGGTTTTTAGCCTTAGCAGTATCTTGTCCAAAATGTGAGATAGATAAAAGTAAAAAGAAGCTTATAAAAAATATTTTTTTCATCTTAAAAATTGTTTTTTTCATTATCTAATAATTGTCTTAAACTTAATTCGTCAGGAACCAATACTTGTCTTGCTTTACTGCCTTCAAAACCACCAACAATTCCTGCGGCTTCTAATTGGTCAATTAAGCGTCCAGCACGGTTATATCCTAACTTTAGTTTTCTTTGCAATAATGATGCCGAACCTTGTTGTGCTCGTACAATAATTAGTGCTGCATCTCCAAATAGTTTATCACGATCATCAATATCAATATCTAAACTATTTCCACCTTCTTCACCTGAATATTCAGGTAGCTGATAGGCTTCGGGATAAGCGCGTTGAGAGCCAATAAATTCGGTTATTTTTTCCACTTCAGGAGTATCAACAAAGGCACATTGCAAACGTATTAATTCGCTGCGTCCTGCATAAAGCATATCACCTTTACCGATAAGTTGGTCTGCTCCAGAACCATCTAGTATAGTTCGGGAATCAATTTTAGAGGTAACTCTAAAAGCAATTCGTGCAGGGAAATTGGCTTTGATAATTCCTGTAATGACATTAACAGATGGTCGTTGTGTAGCAACAATTAGATGAATACCAATAGCACGTGCCAATTGTGCTAAACGAGCAATAGGCGTTTCAATTTCTTTACCAGCTGTCATAATCAAATCAGCAAACTCATCAATTACTAAAACAATATAAGGTAAAAAACGATGGCCATTTTCAGGATTAAGCTTCCTGTCTTTAAATTTAGTATTGTATTCTTTTATATTACGTACGTAAGCATTTTTAAGTAATTCATACCTGTCATCCATCTCTATACAAAGCGAATTCAATGTATTAACTACTTTGGTTGTATCGGTAATAATTGCTTCATCTGTGTCCGGAAGTTTGGCTAAATAATGACGTTCAATTTTGTTGTAGAGTGTTAATTCTACTTTTTTAGGATCAACTAATACAAATTTTACTTCGGCAGGATGCTTTTTATAAAGTAGTGATGTTAGTACAGCATTCAATCCAACTGATTTACCTTGACCTGTTGCACCTGCCATTAAAAGGTGTGGCATTTTAGCTAAATCAACTACAAAAGTTTCGTTAGAAATTGTTTTTCCGAAAGCAATTGGTAGCTCCATTTCACAGTTTTGAAATTTAGCTGAAGCAATAACCGAACGCATAGAAACAATACTCGGATTCTTGTTGGGTACTTCAATACCAATAGTTCCTTTACCCGGAATTGGTGCAATAATTCTGATCCCTAAAGCGGATAGTGATAGCGCAATATCATCTTCTAAGTTTTTAATTTTTGAAATACGAACACCTGCTTGTGGTATTATTTCATATAGTGTAACTGTTGGACCTACTGTTGCTTTTATATGTGAAATACCTATTTTATAGTTGCGAAGTGTTTCTACAATTCTATCTTTATTCAGTTGCAATTCTTCAGAATTAACTGAAATAGTTTCGTGGTAATCTTTTAATTTATCAAGTGAAGGAAACTTAAAATTGCTTAATTCTAAAGTAGGATCAAATTCACCAAAATCGGCTAATAGTCTATCTGATAAATTTTCGGTTTCACTTTTTTCATCAACAATCTTATTGATATCTATTTCAACTTCTTCTTCAACAGCTTGTGGCTTTTCATCAACACTAGTTGTTTGCGTATTTGTATCTGCTAGAATTTCTTCTTTATGAGAATAAACATCCAAAGGAATATCTTCAACTTTTTTATCTGAATTAGTTGTAACCTTTTCAAAAGAATCTAAATCATTTGCTGTTTTAAATTCTTTAGGTATTTTTTTAGGGAATAATTTAGCAATACTCTCAGGTGTGAGACCAAAACGAACTATAATATACCCTAATAAAGTAATAAACAATAAGCCTATAATTCCAGGTTTCCCAATATATGTTTCTAAAACAGTATTTATTTCAAATCCAACAGTTCCTGAAAATAATGGGTTTTGTAGGTTGATAAACCCAAATAGTAAAGAGAGCCATACCATTCCTAAAAGACCATAAAACCAAGGTTTACGTATTTTTATTAGATTTACTTGTAATAAGATGTATAAACCAGTGAAAAATAATAAGATAGGAACTACAATTGTACCAATACCAAATCCTTTAAATAAGAAAAAATTACTGATTTGGGCACCAATCTTTCCCAACCAATTCTTTGCCGTTATTTGTTTGTCAGCTATTTCTGAAAGAATACTCTGATCCGCTTTCCAACTGGTGAAAAAAGAAGTAAATGCAATAAACAAAAGGACTGCCAAAAGCATAATAAAAACACTCAAAACAAACTGATTCTGTCTGTTTTGAAAAAAAGTATTTGTTTTTTTGATAGGTTTCTTTGAGCTTCTGCGTCGTTTTTTCGCCATAGGGCAAAGCTACATAATTTTATGTAGTTTTGCTTTTTATTATATAGTAAATTGAAACAGCCAAATATCAACATACAGAATAGAAAAGCAAGATACGAATATGATATTCTAGAGAAATATACCGCTGGTATGGTCTTAACGGGTACTGAAATCAAATCTATTCGCCAAGGAAAAGCACGTATTACAGAGAGCTTTTGTGAGTTTAATGAACAAGGTGAGCTGTTTGCAATCAACTTGTACATTGAAGAATTTATCAACGGAAATTATTATAATCATAAGCCCTTAAATTCTCGTAAATTACTCTTAGAAAAAAGAGAGCTTAAAAAACTACATCGCAAAATTAAAGATGTTGGTTTAACTATAATTCCTTTACGGATGTTTATCAATGAAAAAGGATGGGCAAAATTGGATATTGCTTTGTGTAAAGGAAAAAAATTACACGATAAACGTCATACGCTAAAAGACCGTGATAACAAGCGTGATTTATCACGTATTCAAAAGAATTTTAAAAAGCATTAATGACATTTCTTAAAGTCATTCGTTGGAAAAATTTAATGATGATTGCTTTAGTTCAAGCATTGATTCATTTTCACTTAATGCCTGTTTTTAAATTAACCAGTAACTTGACCGATTTAACTTTTGTATTATTAGTTTTAGCAAGTGTTTTTATAGCTGCAGCTGGTTATATTGTCAATGATATTTATGATTTAGAAGCAGATAAAATCAATAAGCCAGAAAGTGTTTGGATTCCTAAATACTTGTCAGTAAAAAATGCCTATTTATGGTATGCTGTTATTACTTCTATTGGTATGGTTCTAGGCTTTTTAGTGGTTATTTACACGAAAGATCTTATCGGCTTATTTTGGTTTGTCTTACCAGCTATTTTACTCTATTTATATGCAAGATGGATTAAAAAAATACTATTTTTAGGGAATATTCTAATAGCTTTATTGATTGCGTTTAGTTTGGTGATAGTGGTGTTATTTGAACAAGTAGAGATGAGTACTGCAACTATTTCAATTTCGTTTTTTGAAACAATTTTTGGGCTTGTTCTTTTTGCTTTTTTGTTAAATTTAACACGAGAAATAATTAAAGATGCACAAGATGTTATTGGAGATAAAGTGATTGGTGTAAATTCTATTCCTTTGAAATATGGCAATAAAATTACGCATGTTATTATACAAGGAATAATTGGTTTATTATTTGGTTTTATTCTTGTTATTGCAATTAAATATTATAGTACACAATTAGCATTAGTAGTATATTTGATAACTGCAGTATTAACGGGACTTTTTTTATTTTTATCACAACTGCAGAAGGTTAAAAAGTCATCTGATTATAAGGTTCTTAGTAGTATTTTAAAACTAGTAATGTTTGCAGGAATTATTAGCATGTTTTTTATTAAATATCATAATTAGAGTTGCTTATGGAAAATCCTTTACAAGAAAAATTAAAGCACAATACGATTATTCTTGCCTCAGGTTCACCAAGACGTCAGGAGTTGTTAAAGGGTTTAGATATTCCTTTTCGGATCCAAACCAAGGAAGTTGATGAAATATATCCAGATAATTTAGAAGCTGGAGCAATCACAGAATTTTTATCTAAACTAAAATCGACTGCTTTTACAGACTTGGATGTCAATGATATTTTGATTACTGCAGATACTATTGTTTGGCTAGATGGAAAAGCTCTAATGAAGCCCGTTGATAGGGAAGATGCCATACAAATTATTAGGAATCTATCAGGAAAATACCATGAGGTTTTTACTTCAGTTTGTTTAAAATCAAAAACTAAAACAAACATTTTTTCGGATGTTACCAAAGTGTTTTTTAAGCAATTATCGGATATCGAAATAACCTATTACGTAGATAAATATGAGCCTTATGATAAAGCAGGAGCTTATGGTGCACAAGATTGGATCGGTTATATTGCCATAGATAAGATAGAAGGAAGTTATTATAATGTTATGGGTTTACCCGTACATAAATTGTATAAGGAATTAATGGAGTTTTAAATACTGTCGATACTGTAAATAGCAAAGTCACAAAAGGATAAAACGAAGGAGACTTTGGGAGTTTCATTAAACGTAATTTTGCTAGGTATTGATGCAATGTATGTTTCAAATAATAAGCTTAAATAAAAAGAGATGACACATAAAATAAAATTATTTTTACTTTTGAATTTGTTTTCAATAGGTTTTGTAAATGCACAATTTGAAAACAATCAAAAAGGAGTTATTGACATTTTAAATTACAGTTTTGAGATTGAAATAGCTGATACAACGAATACCATTCAGGTAAAAGCCACAACAAGCATTTTGCTTTTAAAGAAAATGGATCAATTTTTTCTACAATTAAAAAATAAGAACACAAAAGGATTTGGGATGCAAATATCAAGTCTTAAAAATAAGCTTGGTGAAGCCATAGAATTCACACATCAAAATGATATTATTAGTATTTCCGATTCGGGAAATTGGCAATTAAAGGATACTTTACAAATTGAAATTTCTTATTCAGGAATTCCTGAGGATGGTTTGTATATCAAAAATAACCGATTTGGGAAAAAGACCTTTTTTGGGGATAATTGGCCTAATAGAGCGCAATATTGGTTGCCCGTTATGGATCATCCTTCTGATAAAGCTACGGTAGAATTTTTGATAAAAGCACCCAATCATTATAATGTAATAGCTTCTGGTGAATTAGTGAGTAAAAGTTCTTTAGACAACTCAAAAAATTTATTTCATTATAAAACAGAAGTACCACTTTCTACCAAAATCATGGTATTTGGCGCAGCAGATTTTCAAACGAAAGACTATGCCACGTTTAAAGATATACTGGTTAGCTCTTGGATATTTAAAGAGGAACCGACAAAAGGTCTAGATGATTATAAATTTGCCGTTGAAGTTTTAAAGTTCTATGATAGTTTAATTGGACCGTATTCCTACGAAAAGTTAGCTAACGTACAATCCAAAACCCGATTTGGAGGTATGGAAAATGCAGGAAATATATTTTATTATGAAGAATCAATTACAGGAAACCAAACTGTTGAGGCTTTGGTCGCTCATGAAATTGCACATCAATGGTTTGGTAATTCAGTGTCTGAAAAAAACTGGAGTGATATTTGGCTCAGTGAAGGCTTTGCAACCTATTTGACCGATTTATATTTAGAAAACAAATACGGTAAAGAGAAGCTAATCGAACGCATGAAAATGGAGCGAGATAAAGTTTTAAAATATCATGCTAAAGCTAATCCAGAAGCAATAGTTTATACCGAAAAAGAAAATTTATTTAAGCTGTTAAATAGAAACTCTTACGAAAAAGGTGCTTGGGTTTTACACATGTTACGGGTAAAGGTTGGTGATAAAGTATTCTTTAAAATCCTACGAGAATACTATGCAAGTTATAGAAATACCAATGCCAATACAGCAGAATTTATAG
>JAOZLL010000170.1 GCA_029934835.1 Flavobacteriaceae bacterium
GTCAATGATAATCTAAAGAAACTTCTAAAAAACTATGACAAACCTTCAGGAATTGGTATCGAATTTACAGGGGAACAAGAAGAACAAGCCAAACAATTAGCATTTCTTTTAAAAGCATTAATAATTGCAATAGCTTTAATTTTTCTAATTATTGTAGGGCAGTTTAATTCAACTAGTACGCCAATAATTATTTCGGTCTCCGTACTTTTAAGCTTAATAGGTGTTTTACTTGGTTTGGTTATTTTTAAAATGGAGTTTGTGATTTTAATGACCATGATTGGTATTATATCATTAGCAGGTATTGTAGTAAATAACGCCATCGTTCTTTTAGATTACACCAACTTAGTTATGAAACGAAAACTCAATGAAAATGGGTTTGATGAACAAGAAAAAATAGGCAATAAAAAAATCTTACATGACAGTATTGTCGAAGGTGGAAAAACTCGTTTGCGCCCCGTAATATTAACTGCTATAACAACCATTCTAGGTCTATTACCATTAGCTCTGGGTATCAACTTTAACTTTGCAACTCTTTTCACCGAGTTTAATCCCCAATTTTATATGGGAGGCGATAACACCGCTTTTTGGGGTCCGATGTCATGGACGGTGATATTTGGTCTAAGCTTTGCTACCTTTCTTACCTTGATAATTGTACCGATTATGTATTATTTATTAAATCGGTTTAAATTGATGCGAAAAGGTGCTTAATAATTCGTAAATTAGAGCAATAGTTAACAAAAAATAATGTTAATAGTACAAATAAACTTGGTAAACAAAAGTAAATCCATATAGTGAAAAAAAGCATTTACATACTCTTATTTCTATTGGGAAGCATCAGCCTTTATAGTCAAAATACCATGCCTAATGAAGATAAAAAAGTTGGGCTTATCTTAAGTGGTGGCGGCGCTAAGGGTTTTGCACATATCGGTGCTTTAAAAGCCATTGAAGAAGCAGGTGTACGTATAGACTTCATTGGTGGAACTAGCATGGGTGCAATTATTGGTTCGCTCTACGCATCAGGATATTCAGTAGATGCCATTGAAAAAATAGTTGAAACAATGGATTTTGATGGTTTTATGAAAGATGATATTTCACGAAAAAACAAACCATTTTACCAAAAAGAGAATGAGCATAAATATATTGTAAAATTAGCTATTGAAGATAATAAGATACAATTACCAAGTGGATTAACTGATGGTCAAAGTTTTTTAAATTTACTTTCAAAATACACACAACACGTCAATAACATTACAGATTTCAATGAATTACCTATTCCTTTTCTATGCATAGCAACTGACCTTGTTAAAGGAGAACAAGTACTCTTAAATAGTGGCTATTTACCTGATGCGGTAAGAGCAAGTGCTTCTTTTCCAACTTTATTAAAACCAATAGAAATTGATGGGAAACTATTAGTGGATGGCGGTATTGTCAACAATTTTCCCATTGATGAAGTACTCAATTTGGGTGCTGATCTTATTATCGGAATTGATGTAGGAGATGGACAATTACTTAAAAAGGAAGAGATAAATACGGTTCTTGACGTATTAAACCAAGTCGTTAGTTATCAAATGTATGATGACACTGTGATTGCAAAAAAAAGCAACGCAACAGTTTTTATTCGCCCCGATATTAGTCCCTATTCGGTATTAACTTTTGATAAATATGAAGAGATTCGACAATTAGGTTATGATACATCAATAAAACATTTAGATGAATTAAAAGCGATTGCAAAACAACAAAGCACACCTAAAAAAGAATACACACCAACAAAAATCCCTAATGAGTTTGTAATTAACAGCATTCATGTTACGGGCAATAAAAACTACACTTACGGTTATATAATTGGGAAACTTCAAATACATATCGGTAAAAAAATTAGTTTTGATAAATTTTTTAATGGAATTGACAGACTATCTGCAACTGGTAATTTCACCAACATCCAACACAAGATATTTTTAACAGAAGATGGTAAAATTTGTGATATTAATATTAATGTTACCGAAAATCCAGTAAACACTTTTGTAAAAATGGGACTGCATTATGATAACTTATATAAAGCAGGTGTTTTACTAAATATTACCAGTAAACACCTTCTGTTTGATAATGATTTTATCTCAACAGATGTCGTTATTGGTGAAAACCCAAGATATAACTTTACATATTTTGTAGATAATGGAATACATCTTAGTTTGGGTTTAAAATCAGTTTTACAGAATTATGATTTTGACACTGATTTTAAACCTAATGATACTAGTTTTGATCCTGACACCAATTTCTCAAATCTAGTTTACTTAGATGTTTCGAATCAGTTTTTTATACAGGCTGTATATCAAGATAATTTTGCCGTAGGTTTAGGAGTCGAACATCAATATTTAAAAGTATCTTCAAAGAATAATAGCATTATTTTAGAGGAAGATGATTATATCTATGAACAATCTAATTATCTTAATGCACGTGCCTATTTAAAATATGACACATTCGATGCATTAACTTTTGCAAAAAAAGGGCTCCTATTTGAAGCCAATGCAAAATGGCATTTAGTATCCTCTGATTTTCAAGAAAATTTTAGACCTTTTTTACAAGGTAATGTGAAATTTGGATATGCTTATACTTTAGGTAATCACTTCACCATGCAACTAGACTCAGAAGCAGGAATCTCTTTTAGTGAAAATGACAATCCTTATCTTGATTTTCATTTAGGTGGTCATAATGCTAACTATTCAACTAATTATAGTTCTTTCCACGGATATCCTTTTGCCAGTATTGGTAATAATTCTTATTTAAAATCAGCATTAAGTTTACG
>JAOZLL010000029.1 GCA_029934835.1 Flavobacteriaceae bacterium
CACATATCATGCAAGAAGTAGAAGCCGTTTGTGATCGAGTAATCATTATTAATAAAGGAAAGATTGTTGCTGATCAAAAAATTTCAGCCATACAAGATTCTCAAGAGCAACTTATTGAAGTGGAATTTGATATAAAAGTTGAAAAACAATTTATTGAGAATTTACCCAACCTAAAGTCTGCTAATAATGTTCATGATACAACTTGGGAACTCTTATTTAATGTGAAAGATGATAGGAGAAGTCAGGTGTTTGATTTTGCCCATGACAATGGTCTTAAGATTTTAAATCTGAAAAGAAAAAATCAAAATTTAGAGCATTTGTTTCAAGAGTTAACGGCTAATTTATAGTGCCTATTCAATACTGCAAATTTGAGTGACTATATTTTAAGTGCTGGTGCAAAACTTTACAAGATTTGTGTAAAAAAAGATAATTGACATAAATAACCTGTATTGAGAAGTTACTTTATCAACGGTTTCGTGTAAAAGCAGTGGCGACAATTATCAACAAATGTACCTACATTGTTTATTGTTCAAATTTAGCAATAAATTTGATTTGGAACGACTTGCTAGCCATTGATTTTACACAATGTTAGCAACAGGCTTACCGTTTTTTATTCATTTTTATTGGGTTTTGTCTTGTCTCGAAAACATCAACAATTTCGATTAAATTTCTTTCAAGATTAATCCAATAAACTATTTTATAATTTTTTTTAGAAAGTAAATATCTGAAATTCTCTTTTTCTCCTTTTGGTAGTTGTTCTACTTGTCCAATTTCTGGTTGTTTCTGTAAGACTTTAACTTCTTGAGTAATTCCTAAAACAATCTTTTTCGCAGTTCTCTTACTTACATTGTCTTTAAAATAAGTATATATCTTTATTAATTCTCTATTAGCAAAGATCGTCCATTTAATTTCTAATCCCATTTCTCAATTTCTGATATAAGTTCATCGTTAGAAATAAGCTTTCCATTTTTGGAATCATCCATTGATTTATCAATACGTTTATTAAATTCATCAATTGACATTGGTTGAAAAACATCATTTTTATTCTTTCCTTTTACCTTAGCTAATAAATTTTCTACTTCAGAAAGTATTTCAATATTTTGCAATTGGATAAACTTTTCTATGATTGATAATTTCCGCGCTTCTAAATCCATTTTTAGTTTGTTTTAGTCAAAATTACAAAATTTAATTGTACTGAGTTTTATTGTTTTTCTTTTTATAAGAAATCTCAGCTTTTGTAATATGTAAATTTCTTTAGAATCGTGGGTAATAGAGATTAAACCTAAGATTGAAATGATTCTTTATTATTTCAACTGTTTTCTCTACAAGTTCTTTATTTTCAGTATAAAAAAACTCTATTTTTATTTGTTTTTTAACACAGTTCTAAGTTCGACTAAAAAAAACAATAAATTCAAGTAAAACTCATAACTTTTAATAAAATGCTCTCCAACGTTTACCTGACATATAAATTCAATTAATCACTCAAAAATCAAACGACCTTCATAATGTTCAGATACATCAACTAGAGGTGGATGATTATAAGAAATAATATTCCCAATAGAATAAATATCACCCGTTAAGCTTTGTTGAGGATTCACTTTTAAAGAATTTTCTGCACGATGAAAAATATGTACATTTTGGGCAACTAATTCTTTCCCTTCAAAACGACCAATTCCTCCGTAATAAAATACATTTAGACTTTCTGAATGTCCAGATAAAAAAATATTAGATATCCCATTTGAAACTATTTTTGTATTTTGATTGTCAACTTGAATATCAAAATTTCCAATATTTAAAAAATCATTCTCACTATTTTCAACAATTAAAGTTAAATTTGGATAAGTGAGTATTCCATCAGAACAAACTGTAAACTCACTTGAATTTCGTATAGTATTAATAGTAGGGCTTGTAACATAAACCTTTACAGGTTCTAAAGAAACACTAAGTAGGCATTTGTCATCGGCCTGCACTTCTAAGACCTCATCACTGACACTAACAGATACATTATCTAATTTGTTTTCTCCTGTTTCAATAACTACATGTTGTGTATCTCCTTCTTTTATGATTAGTTCAATACCCGTGTTAACAATAATCTTATTAAAGTTGGCTACCTCAATTTCTTGTTGTACAATAGCTCCCATAGGTTCCGTACATTCCTTTTTGCAAGAAATACTGATAAAAACTAAAAGAACAGCAAAAATAATCTTATTCATTTTAATGTATTTGATAATGAAATCCTAAAGTAAAATATTCAGCTCTAAAATTATGGACTTTTAAATTAGTACTTATTGCAAATTTATTATTATTTAAATGGTGTTTAATACTAAATTTTTGATAAATCGATGGATCAACTTGTAATGGATTGTATAAATAGTACCCCAAAAGTGTTTCAAAAGATATTTTATTAAAAAATAATTCATGTCCTACAAAAACTCCAACTTGTTTGTGATCTTCTACTACTCTATCAGGATATTCAAGTAGTGTGTGATATCTAAAATCAGCTAAGTCTTTAACCGCTTGAGAATTAAAGAAATCCACACCCAATTGCAAACCACTTTTATAGCCTATTCTTTTACTGACATGTCCGCTCACTATTAAAACTGGTTTTGTTCCTAATCCAGCTTTTGCTTCATGAACACCACTAAAAACACTCAACGTATAGTGAAAAAGCTGCTTTTCAAGCTTGTCAATTTTAATTCTTTCAGGATAGACCAAAGGCGATTTTGCTACATGATAGTTCAATCCTATATTAACAAAGACTGAATTAATACCAAAATTTGGACTTTTATAACTGGCATTCGAGAAATGAGATAAAAGTAAGCCTGCATGAAAACCAAAGTTATCAATCAAATAAGGATGCTGATACTCTAATTTAAATGATTCAGCCAATTGAATCTTTGAACTCATAGCCACATTCTGATTGTTGCTTTCTAAATCTAATGGATTGGTATTATATCCCAATCCAGTTCCAAAATGAAAGTTCAATTGGTTTTTAGCATTTCGGTTCAATAAATAAAAAGTAGTTTGATATTGTAAGGCAACCACATCTCCTAAAGTAGGATTGTTGAATTTTTGATAATTTAATGCTATTCCCCAATCCAAATAATTATAGCGTTCTTTCCAAACACTATTTGTCATAGCATTTTTATGCCAACTAATAGTTAGTTGCTCAGGATGAGCAGTAACTAAATGACCAACAACTTCTTTATGCTTAATGATACTTCCTACACCATAATCAACCTGCCAATACGTGTTTGTTTTCTGTGCAAAAAGTTGTATTGAAAACACTAAAAAACTGATAAAAACTATAAAGAGCCTTGCTATTTTAATAGAAACTTCCATTCCTTTTCTTTTAGTTCCACCAATAAATCGTTGTTAATATCTATTTTAAATTTCCTACTTGGCATGTGTAATTTTAACTGTTCCTTCATATCATAGATGACAAAATTAAGCTCTTTTTTCCCCTTATGTATTTTAATGAGGTTTGCTAATTCTTCAATAAGCTCTTGTGTAACTTCTTTAATATCAAATTGAAGTGTAATTTTATTAGATTGTTTTTCTAATACATCTTGTAACATCTGGAAGCCTAGGTATCGCATTCGTGTTTCTCCTTCTTTCCAACCTTTAACTATTTTAATTTTAATAAACAGAAATGCACTTGGTACTAAAAAATGTTTAAACCGTAAATAATCCTCTCCAAAAATTCTAAACTCATGGGAATCTGAATAATCTTCAACAATAAATGAACCCCATCCTTTCCCATTTTTAGAAATACGATGCATGACAGTAGTTACAATTCCTCCAATACTAATATCTCTATCGATTAATTCGGTTTGATTTTGTAACATACTCAATTGCCCATTACAATAATATTTTAACTCATTTTTATAATCATCTAATGGATGTCCTGAAATATAAATACCGACAACTTCCTTTTCTTTAGACAATTTTTCCATGATAGTCCATTCTTCGGTAAACGGGATTATAGGTTCAGGTAAGTCTGTACTCGCATCGTCTCCACCAAAAAGTGACATTTGTGAGGAGTTAGCATCTTCTTGAAAACGATTTCCATACTTAATAGCTTTTTCTAAGAAATTAGTACCTTTTTCATCTACAGCAAAATATTGTGCTCGGTGTGTATTGGTAAACGAATCAAATCCTCCTGCAAAGGCTAATCCTTCAAATACTCTTTTATTAGAAGCACGCAGATCAATACGTTTTGCTAAATCAAAGATAGATGAAAAAGGGCCATTCTCTTTACGTTCTGAAATAATTGACCGAACTGCTCCTTCACCAACTCCTTTAATTCCTCCCATCCCAAAACGGATAGCTCCTTCTTGGTTTACCGCAAATTTATACCAAGATTCATTGACATCGGGTCCTAAAACGGGTAAGCCGCTATGGCGACATTCATCCATATAAAAAGTAACCTTTTTAATGTCGCTCATATTATTTGAAAGTACTGCAGCCATAAATTCTGCAGGATAATGTGCCTTTAAATATGCCGTTTGGTAAGCAATAAATGCATAACAAGTAGCATGTGATTTATTAAAGGCATAGGAAGCAAACTTTTCCCAATCTTTCCATATTTTTTCTAATATATCTTTTGGATGTCCGTTTTTATGTCCATTTTTAATAAAACGAGGTCTCATTTTATTAAGAGTGGCTATTTGCTTTTTCCCCATTGCTTTACGTAGCACATCAGCATCACCTCTTGAGAAATCTGCCAGAATTTGAGAGAGTCGCATTACTTGCTCTTGATAAACGGTAACCCCATAAGTTTCTTTCAGAATCGTTTCCATCTCAGGAACGTCATATTCTATTTCGGAAATACCATGTTTTCGTTCTACATAAAGTGGAATATAATCCATCGGACCAGGACGATATAATGCAACCATCGCAATAAGATCGGCAAACTCTGATGGTTTTAAATCTTTTAAACTCTTACGCATTCCTACAGATTCAAACTGAAAAATTCCGATAGTTTCTCCTTTTTCAAAAAGCTCATAGGTTTTTTTATCATCTAATGGAAATTCATCTGGATCTATAGTTTTTCCATGAATAGCTTTGACAATTTCTACCGTATCTTTTATAAGTGTTAAAGTTTTTAATCCGAGGAAATCCATTTTAAGCAATCCGGCACTTTCTACCACAGAGTTGTCAAACTGGGTAACATACATATCAGTATCTTTTGCCGTAGCAATAGGTATCAAATTGGTAATTTCTTCAGGAGTGATGATAAAGCCACAAGCATGAACACCCGTATTACGAACTGTACCCTCGATTTTTTGTGCTTGTTGAATGGTGATGGCTTCTAAATCTTCACCTTCAGCTATATTTTTTATTTCGTTTACGTTAAGTTGTTCCTCACTACGTAAATCTTTAATTTTTTGTTTGTTTCTATCCGTATCGTTAAATATAGTATCCAGTTTAACCAATGGTAATAACTTGGCAATTCGATCTGTTTCATGTAAAGGTAATTCCATCACACGACCTGTATCACGAATAGATGATTTTGCACCTAAGGTTCCGTAAGTAATAATTTGAGCGACATTTTTTTGTCCATATTTATTGGTGACATAATCAATTACTTTTTGGCGACCATCATCATCAAAATCTATATCAATATCGGGCATTGATATTCTATCAGGATTTAAGAAACGCTCAAAGAGTAAATCATATTTTATAGGATCAATATTGGTTATCCAAAGACAATAGGCAACTGCAGATCCAGCTGCTGAACCACGACCAGGTCCCACTGAAACATCCATTTTTCGAGCTTCTAGTATTAAATCCCAAACGATAAGAAAATAGCCTGGATAACCTGACTCATCAATAGTATCTAGCTCAAAATCAAGACGTTCTTGTATTTCGGAAGTGATTTCGCCCCATCGTTTTTTCGCTCCTTCAAAAGTTAAATGTTTTAGATAGGCATTTTCACCTCTTACACCATTGTCTTTGCTATCTTCAGGATCAATGAACTCTTCAGGAATAGCGAACTTGGGCAGTAAAACATCATGTTTTAAAGAATATAGTTCAATTTTATCAACGACCTCTTGCGTGTTTATGATACTTTCTGGCCAATCTGCAAAGAGAATTTTCATTTCATCAGACGACTTGAAATAATAAGAATCATTTTCTAAGCCTCTACGGTAACCTCTTCCACGACCTTTTGGCGTAGATTGTCGTTCACCTTCTTTTACACACAACAATATATCTTGTGCTTCAGCATCAATCTGATTTATAAAATAAGTATTGTTAGTTGCCACAACTTTCACTTGATGCTTTTCTGAAAAATGTTTTATCACCTCATTTACGTGATTCTCACTTTCTAAATCATGACGCATAATTTCTAAGTAAAAATCATCTCCAAACGATTCCTTCCACCAAACTAAAGCTTCTTCGGCTTGTTTTTCACCAATATTCAATATTTTACCGGCAATCTCACCATGTAAATTTCCACTCAATACAATAAGATTTTCCTTATATTTTTCGATGATTCCTTTGTCAATTCTAGGGACATAATATGATCCATCCGTATGTGAGATAGAGGACATCTTGGCTAGATTGTAATACCCTTTTTTGTTTTTTGCAAGAAACACAACTCTATACCCATTATCTTTATTTTTTTTATCAGTATGATCTTCGCAAACATAGAATTCACTTCCTACAATTGGCTTAATAGGTTTTTTTGGTTCAACTCCTTCGTCTAAATTTTCATTCTCTTTTTCAATAATAGCATTATAATCTAAGGCTTCTTCAACGAAGTTAAAAGCACCCATCATATTCCCTAAATCAGTTAGAGCAACAGCAGGCATTTGCATTTTTATCGCACTTTGAACTAAATTAGATGTACTTGCAGTAGATTCCAAAATTGAAAACATAGAATGATTGTGCAAGTGTGAAAAGTTAACATCTACTAACTCCTTGGGAACCTCTTTTATTTTTTGTTTACTCTTTTCTTTTTGAGTAGATTTATTCTTGAGTTTAGCACTTTCTTGTTTTAAATTCAGATGCTTTAAACCAATATTTTTAATCGTTTCAGGATTGTGAGATCTAAATTCATTAAAGTATGAATTTTCAACTTGCAAATCACTTACCGTAAATATTTGTTGACGTACAAGCTCTAAAAAACAACGTGTTGTAGCCTCCACATCAGCTGTAGCATTATGAGCTTCAGCAAAAGAAGTAGCAAAAAGATACTGATGTAGTTCTCCAAGTTTTGGATATTTGAATTTTCCACCTCGACCACCTGGTAATTGACATAATTGTGCAGTAGTTTCTGTACAAGTATCAAGTGATGGGCGTCTATTTAGTGTGGTTTCTATACCCATTCTATAAAATTCACAACCCATCACATTCAAATCAAAATCAATATTTTGACCAACTACAAATTTAGATTTTGAAAGTGCTATATTAAATTCTTCTAAAACTTCAGAAAGAGATACACCTTGATCTGCCGCCAATTGAGTTGAAATACCATGAATTTGTTGTGCCTCAAAAGGAATAGTAAACCCATCAGGTTGAATTAAAAAATCCTTATTCTCGATGAGATTTCCCCATTCATCATGTATTTGCCAAGCAATCTGTACACAACGCGGCCAGTTATCTGTATCAGTAATTGGTGCTTTGAAATTTTTGGGTAAACCTGTGGTTTCTGTGTCAAAAATTAAATACATATTGGTAAAAAAATGATATAAAATGAGTTTTTAAAAGTAAGAATTTAAAGGAGTAAAAAAAGATGAGAAGTTGTTTATTTATTAACAATCCTAATTGCCCTAATAATATTCAATAGATAGTCAAAAACACAATAAATAATGAATTAAAATGTAATAAATGTTACGTAAATGCTATTTTTTTGTAAATTTAAAATTCCTAACATTCATCATGTTTTACCATTCTTTTAAGCTATAATTTTAATTTCAGTTAAAGACATAATTAGTTTAATTATGATAGAAACGAACCTAAACAACTCAATAACAACCCATAATGGTTTTATTAAACATGCTGGTGTTGTTACTAAAAAAACCAAAGATTCAATTATTGTCTCTTTGATTGGAAATATTAATTGTGCAGGTTGTAATGCTAAATCTGCTTGTGATATATCAGATACTGATGTCAAAACTGTAGAGGTATTTGAAATTCAAGATTCTTATAAACTCAACGAAAGTGTACAGGTGATTATGGGAAATGACACGGGCCTAAAAGCAGTTTTCTTTGCTTATCTACTTCCTTTTATTATCCTATTCTTGACTCTTATTGTGAGCTTGCAATTTTTAAAAGAATGGCAGGCGGGTCTATTGTCAATCCTTGTGTTGACACCTTATTATTCTGTCCTCTATTTTTCTGAAAAATTACTAAGAAAAAAATTTGAAATCTCTTTACTAAAAAAGTATTAATAATGAATGAATCTATTTTGTACAGCGTTATATTATTAACTTCCTTAGGAGTTATAGCTGCGATAGTTTTATATATCGTTTCAAAAAAGTTTTATGTCTATGAAGATCCATTAATTGCAGAAGTTAATGACTTATTACCAGCCGCTAACTGTGCTGGTTGCGGATCTCCTGGTTGTAGAGCATTTGCAGAAAAGCTAGTCACAAGCGATGATATTTCTGATTTGTTTTGTCCCGTTGGTGGCAATGATGTCATGAAATCAATAGCCACTTTATTAGGAAAAGAAATAACAGAAAAAGAACCAACTGTAGCTGTATTACTCTGCAACGGAAGCTGTTCGGTAAGACCTAAAACAACACAGTTTGAAGGTCCCGACTCTTGTGCTATTTCTGAAATGGTTTTTAGTGGAGAAACAGATTGTCAATACGGATGTTTGGGTAAAGGAGATTGTGTTGCTGCCTGTGATTTTGACGCCATGTACATGGATAAAGAAACAGGATTACCCATAATTATTACAGATAATTGTACTTCTTGTGGTGCTTGTATTGCTGCTTGTCCAAAAGATTTGATTGAATTCCGACCTCGTAACAAACGTGACTTAAAAATATATGTAGCTTGTAAAAACCAAGAACGAGGTGGTATCGCAAAAAAAGCCTGTGCAGCCGCTTGTATCGGTTGTTCTTTATGTGTACAAGAATGTCCTCAAGATGCTATAAGCTTAGAAAATTTCTTGGCATATATTCATGCAGATGCCTGTACGCTTTGTAGGAAATGTGTAGAGGTCTGTCCGACTCAGGCAATTATAGAAACCAATTTTCCACCTAGAAAAAAGAATAAAGCTAAAAATGAAAAGGAAGGAATACTAATGCAAACGCTTGATCTAAAAAACAACAACAATGCTTAGAACTTTTTCAAAAGGAGGTATTCACCCCGCCGAAAACAAGCTAACTTCTACAAAGGAGATAAAACGATTGGAGACCCCAAAAATGGTATATGTTCCCATTTCACAACATATTGGAATTCCTTCTGAAATAGTAGTAGTCAAAAAAGAGAAAGTAGCAATTGGACAAGTAATTGCAAGATCAGCTGGTTTTGTTTCAGCTAATATCCATTCTCCTGTTGCAGGTATTGTAACCAAAATCGATAAAATTTTTGATTGTCGTGGATATCAAATACAATGTATTGTTATAAAGACAGATGCTAAAGACCCTTCTAATTTTGAAGATATTGTCTATCCACTTAAAAAGAAAATTACACTACCACCACAAGAAATCTTAAAATATATTACAGATTCTGGAATTGTTGGCTTAGGTGGTGCCACTTTCCCTACGCATGTTAAATTAAACGTAAATGAAGATAAAAAACTTGACCATATTATCATCAATGGTGTAGAGTGTGAACCTTATTTAACTGCCGACCACAGATTAATGCTAGAAAGAGCTGATGAAATACTAATCGGAATTAAAATTCTATTACACGCATTGCATATTGGTAAAGCGATTATTGGAATAGAAAATAATAAAAAAAATGCGATAACTCTTTTTAAAAAACTAACCAAAAATGAAGAAGGAATATCAGTTGTTGCTCTAGCGGTGAAGTATCCACAAGGTGGTGAAAAACAATTGGTAAAGGCTATATTAAATAGAGAAGTTCCAAAAAATGGATTACCAATTGATGTCGGTGTTATTGTTCACAATGTAGGAACTATTTATGCCATTTATCAAGCAGTACAACACAATAAACCTCTAATAGAAAGAGTAGTTACAGTAACAGGGAAAAAACTTAAAAACCCTTCAAATTTTTGGGTGAAAATTGGAACACCTGTAAGTGATTTGTTAGAAGCCGTAGGAGGAGTTCCAGAAGATACTCGAAAGATATTAAATGGAGGTCCGATGATGGGAAAAGCCATTAAGAAATTAAACACTCCTATTACAAAAGGTACTTCGGGAATTATTTTACTTTCAGATGATGAGTCGCATAGAGGAGAATCTACCAGTTGTATTCGCTGTGGCCAGTGTGTTTATGTTTGTCCGATGGGTTTAGAACCTCATTTATTAATGAATTTAACAGAAAAACATCTGTGGGAAAAAACTTGTGCTGAGGATATTATGACCTGTATAGAATGTGGCTCGTGTAGCTATGTTTGTCCATCACACAGACCCTTATTAGACTATATTAGATTTGGAAAAAAATTAACCAACGAGTGCAAAACAAAATAATAAGAAATGGCTACACCAATTGTATCAGCATCACCGCACCTACATTCAAATAGAACATCAAAAAAATTGATGTATGATGTGCTTATTGCATTAACACCTGCATTTTTAGTTTCGCTCTATGTTTTTGGTGTCGGAGCCTTGCTAGTTACAGCAGTAGCTGTTGCTTCATGTATACTTTTTGAGTTTCTTATTCAAAAGTATTTACTAAAAACAACATTGACAATTACCGATGGTTCTGCCTTATTAACTGGAGTTTTATTGGCTTTTAACTTACCCTCAAATTTACCGATTTGGATGATTATTGTTGGAAGCTTGGTGGCAATAGGAATTGCGAAATCGTCATTTGGAGGCTTGGGATTCAATATTTTTAATCCGGCTTTAGTGGGTCGTGTGTTCTTATTGATTTCTTTTCCAGTTCAAATGACTTCATGGCCAAATGCCATAGAAAATCAAAGTAAACTAGTTGACGCTGTTACTGGTGCAACTCCTCTAGGTATCGTTAAAGAAGGTTTTCAATTTGGTGAATCCATGACATCACTTGCGTCTCAAATACCATCTAATATGGATATGTTGTTAGGTATTACAGGTGGTTCTCTAGGTGAAATATCGGCGCTAGCCTTGCTTATAGGTGGAATTTATTTATTGATTAAAAAAGTTATTTCATGGCATATTCCTATTACTATGCTTGCTACTATGGCAATAATAACTGGCATCTTTTGGTTGGTAAATCCTGAGCAAAATGCAAATCCGTTGTTTCATCTATTAGCAGGTGGAGCAATTTTAGGAGCATTTTATATGGCTACAGATTTGGTTACCAGTCCAATGACGAGAAAAGGCATGATTGTTTTTGCGATAGGAATTGGTCTAATAACAGTAGTTATTCGTCAGTTTGGAGCCTATCCCGAAGGAGTTTCATTTGCAATTTTAATAATGAATGCCGTTGTGCCTCTAATCAATACGTATTTCAAACCTAGGAGATTTGGAAGTAGAATTAAAATAAAAGACTAAGATTATGAGTAAAAAGGAATCCACTTTACTGAATATGATTCTGTCATTATTGATTGTGACCGTAGCTGCAGGTTTGTCCTTAGGCTCTGTTAATAATCTGACAAAAGGACCAAAAGCCAAGGCAAAATTAGAACGTAAAATAAATGCCTTGAAATTGGTTTTGCCCCAATTTAACAATAATCCTGTAGCTGATATTCAAATGAAAAAATCAGAAAAAGCTAAAGATAGTGTCGAAATATATCCTGCCTATTTTGATACTAATTTGGTAGGAACTGCTGTTATTGGCTCATCTGATAAAGGCTTTAGTGGCTTAATAAAAATAATGGTAGGATTTACACCAGATGGTACAATAAAAAACCTTGTGGTATTAGACCAAAAGGAAACACCAGGTTTAGGAACTAAAATGAAAGATGAAAAATACATCAAACAATACCATGATAAAAACCCATCTAATTTTAATTTAAAAGTTAAAAAGGATGGTGGGAAAATTGATGCATTGACGGGTGCAACTATAAGTTCTAGGGCATTTAGTGAAGCTGTAGAGATGGCTTATGAAGAGTTTGTGAAAAGTGAAGAGTGAAGAGTTGAAAGTAAAGCGTAAAGCATAAAATAACATATTATGGCAACAGCAATAAATCAAAAACAAAACTTTCTGAAAGGCATCATAAAAGAGAATCCAGTCTTTGTGATGTTATTAGGAATGTGTCCAACCCTAGGAGTAACCTCATCTGCAATGAACGGTTTAGGAATGGGAATTGCCACTTTATTTGTGCTATTAATGTCAAATATTGTGGTTTCTTTGATAAAATCTCAAATACCTAGTAAAGTTAGAATCCCAGCATTTATCATCATTATTGCCTCATTTGTGACGATTGTAGAAATGGTTTTAGAAGCTTTTATTCCATTTTTATACGAGCAATTAGGAATTTTTATCCCATTAATTGTGGTGAATTGCTTGATTCTTGGTAGAGCTGAAGCCTTCGCATCAAAACATAATCTGTTATCCTCAATAATTGATGCTTTAGGAATGGGAATTGGTTTTGTGATTGCTCTAACCGTTTTAGGTGCTACTCGCGAAATATTAGGAAGCGGAAGTATCTTTGATATAAAATTTGTTTCAGAAAATGCCAATACTTTTATCTTGTTTATTCTACCACCAGGCGCCTTTATTGCCTTGGCATATTTAGCTGCATTATTTAATAGAATATCAATACCAACTAAATGAAAATAACAATAAAAATATCAAAACTAGACTGTCATTACGAGGACGAAGGACGAAGTAATCTGTTTAATTTGATGAGATTGCCACAGTCGTGCCTCCTTCGCAATGACATTAAACATCTAACTTCTAACTTCTAACTTCTACAAAATGGAATATATCATCATATTAATAGCTGCTGTTTTTGTCAACAATATTGTCTTATCCCAATTTTTGGGTATTTGTCCATTTTTGGGCGTTTCTAAAAAAGTTTCTACCTCAATTGGCATGTCTGGAGCTGTCTTATTTGTTATGACTATCGCAACTTTGGTCACTTATTTATTACATCAATATATTTTAGTGCCTGCAGGTTTAGACTATTTACGCACCATTTCATTTATTCTGGTAATAGCTGCTTTAGTACAAATGGTAGAGATTATGTTAAAAAAAGTGAGTCCGCCTTTATACCAAGCATTAGGTGTATTTTTACCTTTAATTACTACTAATTGTGCCGTTTTAGGCGTTGCTATTTTAGCCCTAGGATTAGAAAACGTAAGTTTGTTAAAAGCGGTGTTTTTTGCGATTGCTAACTCTATTGGTTTTGCCTTAGCCATGATTTTATTCTCTAGTATTCGCGAGCATTTAGAATTGGCAAATATCCCTGAAGGGATGAAAGGTGTACCAATCAACTTATTAGTTGCAGGACTTTTGTCTTTGGCTTTTTTAGGGTTTACAGGACTTGTGTAAACTTACTCAAAATAATTACTAAAATATATTATATCCCAAAATGACAGACGTTGTTCTATAATGAGAAACCCAATATACGTAATGATCCATAATTTCTTGATTTGTTTGAAATCTTAATTCCAAGGAATATTTTTTATTATAATTATAACCAAATCCAAACGCTAGATTATTTCTTGTATCTATATCTAAGTCAGCTGAAAATTCATAATCGATTTTAGATTCTGAACTAAAATCAAAGATAAATAAAGCATTAACGAAAATCTTTGAATCATTATTTAAGAAAAAATAATGTCTTATTCCAACGGGTATTTCAATAGATGAATAATCAATTTTCACCTTTTGAGTTGCCAACTTTTTTTCAGACTTGTAAGATTGATAAGTTGGTTCTAAAAGAATTCCCCATTTATTTTTGTTAAAGGGCATTAGAAATTCTGCCTCTAAACCTATTCTAAAACTTGATTCATTATCAAATTCTACATTCTTGAAATCTGAATAGTTATTTTGTAGTGATAAAGATGAACTACTAAACCCAGGTCTAATAAACAGATTAAATAAATCTTTATCTTTACTTTTATCTAAATTTATAAAATCTACTTTTTTAGATTGGTTATATTTTATAAAAAGCTCAATTAAATCTTTTGTTCTGTAATCGATATTTTTAATTTCTTTCATTGTAATGCTTTCACATTTCAAATGCATAGATAGTTGTTGTTTATATTTTTCATTTTTACCAATTGTGTTATACGGAGTTAAAAATGATTTAAAAACAAGTTGTTCTACTTTTCCATCTGCTACATTGAAAAAATATATAGTTGAATTTTTGCCTCTGTATTTATACAGTACTGCATCTCCTTCAATTAGTACTTTTAAAAAAATAGTTTCTTTTATAAAATTGATTTTTCCCTCATAGGAAGTATTACTAAAATCTACATCTGATTTATCAATATCAACAGTAAATCTTTTATACTTTGAAAAGTTTGTTATTCCAAATTCAACAACTTTTTTTATTGTTTTGGTACTTATCTCGGTATCTTCAGATAATTTATATTTAAATTCGGTTGGATTATTTTTCCAATCCATATTTTTAATGAAACAATTGATTCTTTCCCCAGGGTTTGTGATAAAATATCCTTTTTCAAATGATACTTGAGAATAACTATTTAAGCTAAAAAGGGTGATAGCTATGAATACTAATAATTTTTTCATCTGATTAATTATTAATTTTTTTAATCACATTAAAGAAGCTTTAATTAATTAGATAGTATCTCTCCATCTTTTGAACGTTATCTATAAAAGATAATTAGTTTAATGTGTAAGAGGTAATACTAGAAGTTGAAGGTTGGTCTAATGAAGTCCCTTCAGTTCTTATGTTTCCAATGTTTAAGGCATAATATGTATAGCCAACTGTAGTTACTGGTTGCCCATATTGATCTAAGGCCTCAACAGAAGTTTCTATTTTTGCTACGTTATTATAAATAGTACCATTAATATCATAGTCATCAAATAATTCTAAAAAAGTGTAGGTGTAATCAGAAACAACAGTCATATCAATAGCTCCTGTGTAATGAATTGATACCGTTTCTTCCCAAGAATGCCCAACAGACATATTATCTTTAAGTGGATGTGCAAAAAATAAATCAGAGCTTATTCCAAAATCAGCCAAATCTAATTGCATGGCCATGGTGAAAATATTTTGATGTCTACGTAAAGCCATATCTGATGAATTTGAAACCCCATTATTAAGAATATCTGTATTTACAGTATAATAGGTATCTCCATTAATTTCTTCTGTTCCCGTTATACTAATGGTTTGTTCGTATATTCCTGAGTAATCAGTAACTGTATAATTCCACTCATTCCCTATAGCTAAAGGCCAATACGTATCTTCAGTGTTATCTCCGTTTCCATCAATATCATTTTGAATTGTTCCATCTAGTTCATATTCTTCGTGCACTGGTTCTTCGCAAGAAACAAAGACAGCAACAATAAATAAACTAAAAATAAGGTATTTAAGATTCATAAGAGTAATTTTTGAGTTGAGACAAATGTACTAAAATTTTGATAATCAGGTTTTACATGCAATGGATATACTCTTCTACTAATTCCTTAATAGCATCGTTGTTTTTATACAAACGTTCACTTAAATCTTTATCATCATAATTCTTTAGTTTTTCGATAAAACCAGCAATTGTTCCTTTTGGAAAAACACCTTCATTTTGATAAAAACTAGCGTCCTTTTCTAGAAACTCAGCAGACTCATAGCATGAATTAGGCAAGCTTTTTAATGAATCATATAATTTTTTATGTTCCGCATCAAATATATTGACATTCACATAGAGGCTTTTTGATTTCTCTAAAGAATCTTTAGCTAAAATACCTTCTTTAGCAGCTAAGATTATTGACGCCATTAAATGATATAAATCGGCTGATCCATCGGGTGACCTTAATTCTACTGTTTGTTTTCCAGGTATATATGGAACATCGCCTCTTTCTTGCGGATTTACATCTTTAATCATATTCGTTCTAGCAATCCATCCCAACGGGACTCTTACTAAAACCGATCTATTACTATCACCCCAACATACCATTGTTGGAGCTTCTTGATGTGGTACTAAACGTAAATAGGAAGTCGGAATTGTATTTCCAAAAGCAGTAATGGATTGCGCTCTGTTTAAAATGCCTGCCATCATTTTTTTGGCAACATCAGTAATACCTATATCATTAGCCATATAGTTTACGCCATCCTTTTCTAACATCATGTGAATATGTAATCCGCTACCTGCTTTACCAACCGTAATTTTAGGAGCAAAACTAATGGTTACTCCATGTTTTTGACCAAGCATTCGTAAGATCCATTTTGCAACAATAAGTTGTTCCACTGCTTGTTCTGCAGCTACAGGAATAAACTCTATCTCATGTTGTTCATACATATACTCTTTAGTAGAAAAATTACCTACTTCAGAATGTCCATATTTTATTTTCCCACCTGATTGAGCGATAATCAGAAGTGCTTCGGTTCTAAGATTTTCCCAATTGGTAAAGGGCTGTGCTGTATGATAACCTTTTTGATCTTTCGCAGGATATAAATCGGTGCTTTCACTAATAATATAGTATTCTAACTCGCCCATTGCTTTAAAAGTATAGCCAGTATCTTCTGTAAACTTTATAGCTGCTTTTTTAAGAATATATTCGGGAGCGCTCTCTAGAGGTTTCCCATCTTTCGTATAAAAAGAACATAATATATCTAAAGTTGGATGTTCTGTAAACGGATTCACAAAAGCTGTTCTAAATCTTGGAATAACATATAAGTCACTAGAATCAGCTTCTATATAGGAGAATAAACTAGAGCCATCAACCCGTTCTCCAGTAGATAAAATCGATTCAAGATAATCTTTACTGGTGATTACAAAGTTCAATGTTTTTAATTTTCCATCTTCACCGACGTATCTAAAATTTAACATCTCAATATGATGATCATCTATAAATTTTATGATATCATATTTGGTAAATTCATAGGCTGGTTTTTTTAGATGTTTAACCAATTTATTAGGATTCATTAGTATTTCTAAATCTCTCATTTACTGTTATTTTAAGGAATTATAAAGCCCATTTTATTTAAGGGGTACAAAATTAATATAATTTAAATTACAAACACATTAATTTGTAAAATGTTTGTACATTTGCAGGCTCATTTAATAATCAAGGTCGCGTACCTTAAAAATTAATAATTTATGCCAGCAAAAATTAGATTACAAAGACACGGGAAAAAAGGAAAGCCATTTTATTGGATCGTTGCCGCAGATGCCCGTTCAAAAAGAGATGGTAAGTACCTAGAAAAATTAGGAACTTATAATCCAAATACAAATCCTGCTACTATCGAGATTGATATGGATGGTACGGTAGAATGGTTGAACAACGGAGCTCAACCAACTGATACCGCAAGAGCTATTTTATCATACAAAGGTGTTATGTATAAAAAGCATTTAGCCGGTGGAGTTACAAAAGGAGCTTTTTCTCAAGAAGAAGCTGACAAAAAATTCCAAGTATGGCTAGATGAAAAAGCTAGCAAAGTAGAACAAAAAACAAAAGGTTTAGCAAAAGCAAAAGCTGATGCAGAAACAAAAGCTTTTGAAGCTGAAAAAACAGTAAACGAAGAACGTATGGCTGCTGCAAAAGATGCAGAAAATGCTGCTGTTAAAGCTGAATCTGATGCAAAAGTTGCTGCAGAAGCTGCTACTAAAGCAGAAACTGAAGAGGTTGAAGCAAAACCAGAGACTATTGATGATGCTGCCGCTGCCGCTGCTGACGAAGGGAAACCTGAAGCACCTGCAACAGAATAATCAAAAGAATAAAAATGCAAAAAGAAGCCTATTTTTACGTTGGAAAAATCGTTCGTAAGTATAGCTTTAAAGGAGAAGTTATCATTAAAATTGATAGAGACACTCCTGAAATTATTACAGAATTGGAATCAGTATTAGTTGCCATGGGTGACAATCTGGTTCCTTTTTTTATGGAAAAGAACTCTTGGCAAAAGCCATTGCAACTGCGCGTGAAGTTTGAGGATGTGAATTCTGAGAGTGATGCAGATAGCCTTATTAATAGAGATGTTTTCTTACCAAAAGAATTATTACCCAAAAAATCAGGGACTGAGTTTTACAAAGCAGAAGTCATTAGCTTTAAAGTTGAAGATATTCAATATGGTTATGTAGGAATCATAAAAGGTGTAAACGAAAAAACACCACAAACATTACTTGAAGTCATCGATGAAAGTGGTCGTTTAGTCTTAATCCCATCCGATGCCTTTATTAAAAGAATTGATTATGATAATCAAATCGTTTTTGTAGAAACTCCTGAAGGACTACTAGATTTACGATTTTAGAATTATCATTCTAAACAGATGCTTCGTACCTCAACCTCAGCATGATACTTCTATTCAAAAAAATCTAAATCATGTCTACTTTTCAATTTAAAGAATTCGCTATTCAACAAGAAAAAACAGCCATGAAAGTAGGTACTGATAGTATTTTATTAGGCTCATGGATTGCCATTGGTGAAGCAAACAGTATTTTAGATATTGGTACAGGAACAGGTCTTTTAGCATTAATGATGGCGCAAAGAAGTACAGCGACAACAATTGATGCCGTTGAAATTGATGCCGCAGCCCACGAAGATGCGGTTACTAATTTTGAAAACTCACCTTGGGCTGATCGCTTGTTTTGTTATCACACATCCATACAAGAATTTACAGCAGAAGTAGATGAGAAATATGACCTAATCATTTCTAACCCACCATATTTTAATCCATCTGACATTCAAAGTGCTACACAAAGAAATGTGGCAAGACAAACACACTTGTTAAATCACGTTATTTTATTAAAATTAACTAAAGATCTTTTAAGTGAAAATGGTTCTTGTGCCTTTGTTATACCTTATGAAATGGAATCCTTTTTTGTTAATCTAGCCAAAAATATGGGCTTGTTTGTTTATAGAATACTGCATACTAAAGATACCAAAACAGCAGATTGTAAAAGAAGTTTATTACAGTTTAAACTAGAGAAGGTTAATCCTAAAATCGAGGAATTAATACTTAAAGAAAAAGATAAGAGCTATTCTGATTCTTTTATAAAACTTACTAGGGAGTTTTATTACGATTTTTAGAATTAGCAATCTAGTACCCACGCTAGGAATCGAACCTAGATCTAAAGTTTAGGAAACTTTTGTTCTATCCGTTGAACTACGCGGGCTGATCTTAAATTAGAATTATGAATGCAGAATTCAGAATTAATTAACACAAAAATACTACTTTTGTTTTTAAATGATAACAGCTCGTTTTAAAAAATACATTCTCAATTTTAAAAAACCTAGTGGTACTTCACGAGGTGTTTTACATACGAAAGAAACTTTTTTTATCATCTTACAAAAAGAAGAGAAAACTGGCATTGGAGAATGTGGTTTATTTAGAGGTTTAAGCATCGATGATATTCCTGAATATGAAACAAAACTGGCTTGGGTTTGTGATAATATTCATTTGGGCTTAACAAGCCTATTGCTAAAATCACAAAACTTCCCTTCTATTCAATTTGGTTTAGAACAGGCTTTTTTATCCTTAAAAGGTAAAGATACATTTGAATTATTTTCCTCTGACTTTACAAAATCAAAAGCAACCATTCCTATTAATGGATTAATTTGGATGGGTGATAAAGGTTTTATGAAAAAGCAAATAAGCGAAAAGCTTCAAACCGGCTTTACTACTATCAAACTTAAAATTGGTGCAATAGATTTTAAAACAGAAATCAACCTAATTAAAAATATTCGTAACGAATTTTCAAAAGAGGAAATTGAACTTCGTGTTGATGCAAATGGTGCTTTTTCTCCTAAAGATGCACTAAATAAACTTGAAGAATTAGCAGACTTGGGTATTCACTCAATCGAACAGCCTATTAAAGCTGGGCAAACTAAGGAAATGGCAAATCTCTGCAAAACAACTCCTTTACCCATAGCTCTTGATGAAGAGCTAATCGGTATTTTTGATTTAGAAAAGAAACAAGAATTATTAGAACAAATAAAACCTCAATATATTATTTTAAAACCAAGTTTGGTTGGTGGAATAAAAGGAACAAATGAATGGATTAATTTGGCTCATAAAATGAATATTGGTTGGTGGATAACTTCAGCTTTAGAAAGCAATATTGGACTCAATGCCATTGCGCAATACACCTACCAATTAGGAGTGAATATGCCTCAAGGATTGGGAACTGGAGAATTGTTTACAAATAATTTTGAGAGTCCGTTACAGGTGAAAAATGGCAATTTACAGTATGATAATACAATAAGTTGGGATATTGAAAACCTAGATATAAACTTTTTATAGTAGTTTAGTCCCAGTTTTTCAACTTTACAAACTTTACAAACTTTTAACTACACTACTCTAATGAATTTTATACAACAAGCATATAAAGGTAAAAATGATTGGTGGCGGTATTTAGTCACTCTATTGCTAATCTTTTTTGGTTGGCAGATTATAGGAATTATTCCTATTTCTTTAATTGCTATATTACACTCAAGTACTATAAATGAATTCCAAAGAGCTGCGGCAGATGGTTTTATGGGATTAGAAATTAATGCGAACCTGTATCTTTTTAGCATGATATTGATGTTTGTCATTGGTCTGTTATTTATCTTTTTTGGTGTTAAAAAAGTTCACAAACGCAGTATTACTAGTTTACTAACCAGTAGAAAAAGACTAGATTGGAAGCGTCTAATTTTTGGATTCAGTTTATGGGCAGTAATAGCAATCATTTTACTTGCTATAAATTATTTTATAGCTCCAGAAAGTTATTTGTGGAATTTCAACTTAATTCCGTTTATAATCCTGGTTCTCATTTCACTATTTTTACTACCCTTACAAACTAGTTTTGAGGAAGTTTTGTTTAGGGGTTACTTCATGCAAAGTATAGGCATTTTTGTTAGAAACAGATGGTTTCCGTTATTCTTTACAGCAATATCCTTTGGATTACTACATTCATTTAACCCCGAAGTTGAGAAACTAGGCTATATGGTTATGGTATATTATATCGGTACTGGATTGCTTTTTGGGATTACTACACTTATGGATGAAGGTCTCGAATTGTCACTAGGAATGCATGCAGCAAACAATATTATTGCAGCCGTGTTTATAACCACTAATTGGACTGTTTTTCAAACGGATGCGCTGTTATTAGACACATCAGAACCCAGTATGGGACTAGAAATATTTATTCCTGTATTTATTATCTATCCAATACTACTTTTTATCCTTTCCAAGAAATACAACTGGAAAAACTGGAAAGAAAAACTATTTGGGCGTATAGATAAACCAACTATTCTATCGGAAGATAAATCTCCGTTATCCAATCTGCAGGATTAAGAGAATCGGTATGTCCTTTACGATAAACTTCAAAAGGTTTACCATTTTCTGGAATTGTTAACCCATCTGCTTTAGCAAATTCAAAAGCTTTCTCCCAAGCTTTTTGGGAATATTTATAATCTCCTTGAAAAGTTGTTTTATGATAACGACCAGTTTCCATAAAAGCCAATGCAATATCTCCTTCAGGACTCACACGTTCTTTTACCGGAATACAACTAGAGAATTCTACTCTTTTGTTTTCCTCATCATATTTGTGATATAAAGTAAAGATATCACCAGCACGTGGATAACTGTTTTGCATTGCATAAATTAAAACCTCAGGAAGCATTTTATCTAAGTTAGCACCCATTTCATCAAAGGCACATTCGGTAGTTAGGTGAATATAATAACCACCACCATATTCAACGATACCTGCATTAGTAAAACTGTGTTTATTCATTGCTTTTTTTACATAGGAATCTAAGTTAGTTAATCCATATTCAAGTATTTGTTCAAAGATTTTTTCAGAATCTCCTATTAACAGATAGAAAGCCTTGGAAATAAAATCTAGTTTTCCTTTTTTCACCCAAGTTACTTTTGTCCCATCCTCTGTGTTTTCAAACAGCCAAGTAGCATCTGATTCTCCATATCTATCTGTTATTATTTTTTGATTTAAAAATTCATATTCTTTTAAATCAATAGTTTTAATACTTCCATGTCCTTCTAGACTACTATCCCATGAATAGCCCGAATTTATACCAGATGTTATATCAGAATAATTAGAAGTAAGAATATCATCATTCTCACGCCATGGTCCCCAATCTTTCCAGGTTTTATACTCATTTACAGTAGCATAAACCAAACTTAATGGTGCTTTAATTAGCTTAGTTCGTTTTACTTCGTAATTACTTGGTTTTGTTGCTATAAAAATGGAAAAAGCAATAATCAGAATTGCTAAAAAACCTAGTATTCTAAGGAATGTTTTCATGTTCTTAAATTAAAATGATAGTTAGTAATTATAAAGCAAATGTAAATAAAAAAGAGTAGGTCAAATGACCTACTCTTTTTTATTAGTATCGCTTAACTATTATTTAATAATAATTTGCTGTACTCCTATTTGATCTCCTTTAGAAACCTTTAATAAGTAAATACCCGTTTCAATAGAACTATAATCTATTGTTGTATTTATAGTTGTACTAGAAAGGCTTAAAATGTTATGTTTAACTAATCTTCCTCTCATATCAAATAATTGAACCATTAAACTTTCATTATTATTTGATTGTAAGCTTAAGTTAAATAATCCATCAGATGGGTTTGGATAAATGCTAAATGATGTAAAAGAGTAGTCATTAACTCCTAACGGATCTGATACATTCACTGTGTAATCTTCTACTTCTGCATCATGATTATTTTCACAAGGAGAAGGATATTGGTTTTCGTCAGGATCGGTATACTTAGTTGTAATTCTCATAATTGTGCTACCTAAAACCGCATCAGCAGGAACATTAATAGTTAAGGGAGAATTAATTGTCAGTTCGTTAGCTATGTCTGCTGAAGTTCCCAGATCATATTGTTCTCCAGCATCTTCAAAACTACAGTTTTGATTCCAATCAATCCAAGCATAAGTAATGATTTGATAGTTACCATCACTATTTGCATAAACAGATAAATCATAAGAGGTATCTACTAAAATATCAGTACTTAAACTGGTATAATCACTATAACCAGATGGTTTACCTGTGTCTAGATTACTTATTGTGTTAAAAACAACACCTGTAGTACTTGTTGCATAATCTGTATTAGCTACAGAAGTACACACAGTTCCTGTTATTTCAAAAGATATTGAATCAGTATTATTTGACAATTGTTCATCAGTACCACCATTTGGATTGGTCAATTCTGCGTAGAATATATGACTTGCAGTTGTAACACTCATTGAAGAAATAGAGATAGTTTCAGATTGATCAATAGAAAGAGAACCAGTCCAATTGTAATTGACAGGTGTATCACTATCTAAATAGTAAGATACAGTAGCAGAAGTAAGTGTGTTATTTCCTTTATTGGTAATGACTAAATCTGGAGCATAAAAACCATTACAATTATCTAAATTCAAATTGTCTATATCTATACTTCCATCTAAATCAAAGGTTTCTGCAGGTTGACAAACATCAGAAGAAGCTAGTTCAACCCTTCTCGGTGAATTTTGCATCACAATAACCATTCTATCTTTTTGATCTTGAGTAAAGATATTCATACACTGATCATCTGTATAATCCATATAGTTTTCAATCATATCTACACCTGGCTCTGTACAAGTATCAGCACCAGTAGGACATCCAAATTGTGGACGACCTGAATTAGGTGTATCATCACAATAATCATCAACGTTACAACTTTTATCATCTGGATCTGGTGGAGGACCACTAGACCAGTTATCACCCCAAGTATGACGTAAACCTAAAAAATGTCCTACTTCATGTGTCATTGTTCTTCCATATTTATAGGTAGGGTTCATATTAAAATCCCCATTAGTATCATGATCTATTGAACCAAAAGCATTATAATTAGCTACCACACCATCCGTATCCGCACCACCATTATTAGCATCTAATCCTGATAATCCAGAATTATTTGGAAATTGAGCATACCCCAATAATATTGAGTTAGAAAAATTAACAGTCCACATATTCATATATTTTGTAGGATCCCAAATAGTTGTGGGTTTTACAGTAGAATTAATAGCAGAAGTACTCCAAGAAGCCTGTCCTAAATCTTGTCTATCAATTCCATTAGTAGGATTACCATCTGGGTCTTGCTGTGCTAAACAAAATTCTATTTCAACATCGGCACCATCAGCATGATCATTATATCCTCTTGTACCCACCATTCTACGATAATCTTCATTCATTACCGTTATTTGTGATATTGCTTGCGCATCTGAAATATTTTCATCTGAACCAACAGCATCTCCATTATGTATAATATGTATAACTACAGGAATAGAATAAATAACTGTAGTGTTATTTGGATCTGCCAAACGTTGTGTTCTTAATTCTTGAATTTTTCCAGTCATCCAAGATTCGAATTGTTCTGGTGTTCCTATTTCTGGATACTGTTGTCTTAAAGCTTCATTATACTCAACTGTGGCACATTTAATATAACCACTTTCTTCTTGAAAAACTCGATTTGTTTCATTATATTCAAATGAAAAATTTGATTTTGCTTTTTGTTTTTTTTGAGCTTGTACCTGAAGTATTGTAAAAGCAAGAACAATTATCAAGGGAATTTTAATAGTAAATTTTTTCATCATATTATAAATTTTGGATAATTAAGATTAAGTATTAACTTACAAATATAGCATATTATTATTAATTTACAAATCACTTATCCATCCCATAAAAAACGAGCATGAAAAACCTTAAGATATAATTTCAAACAGTTTATTACTTGCACCAAATTTTTTTTGATATTACTACTAAAGAGTTGATTTAGAACTTCTGAAATAATATATTTGCCTAATTATAAGAAAGATATATGAACACAATTATATTTGGAGCAACTTCTGGTATTGGTGCAGCATTAGCAAAACTACTTGTAGCCGATGGTCATCATGTTACCATCACAGGAAGAAGATTAGAAAAACTTAAAGAAATTCAAAAATCTAATCCAAATCTATATAGTATTATTCAACACGATGTAACTGATATTTCTTCATCTGATGTAATCTTTAAAAAAATAATTAATAAAAAAAAGACTATTGATTTAATCATGTATAGTTCAGGAGTTGGAGAAGCCAACTATGATCTAACTTGGGAAAAAGAATTACCAACACTAGAAACTAATATTACTGGAGCTGTTAAAATATTTGGGTTAGCCTATGAATTTTTTAAAAAACAAGGCTATGGACATTTGGTTGCCATTTCATCAATTGCCGCAGTTCGAGGCAACCGACATGTACCTGCTTATTTTGCTTCTAAAGCTTTTCAAAAAAACTATTTAGAATCACTTTGGTTAAAAGGCAAGAGAAGTAAAGCTGATATAATCGTGACTGATATTATCCCTGGTTTTGTTGATACTGCTATGGCTCAAGGTGATACATTTTGGATGGCTGATACCCATAAAGCTACCAAACAAATCTATACTGCAATAAAAAAGAAAAAAAAACGAGCTTATATCACAAAAAGGTGGCGCTTAGTTGCCATGCTTTTACGAATTATGCCATCACAAATTTTACTTAAAATGTAATTTAATGAATAAACAACTTGAAGCTGTAAGTCTTTTTCACAAAACATATAATCTGGCTATACGTAATCAACCTACAATTGCAATTCCAAAAGAGCAACACATTTTACGCTATAATCTTATGGCAGAAGAAAACGAAGAGTATTTAGAAGCAGCGCAAAATAAAGATATCATAGAAGTTGCTGATGCCTTAGGTGATATGTTATATATAC
>JAOZLL010000171.1:0-1265 GCA_029934835.1 Flavobacteriaceae bacterium
CTTTTTATAACTATTCTCCTATATTTATTCTGACTTATCCTATGTTTTCTGTTTCTTTTTCTTAGCCGCTGGGAAAAGTACATTATTAAGAATAAGACGATAACCAGGAGAAGTTGGATGCAGTTCTAGTTCTGTTTTGGGATCACCAACATGATGGCTATAATCCTCAGGATCATGTCCTCCATAAAATGTCCACATGCCTTTTCCTTGTATTCCATGAATATAACGTGCTTCACCATTCGTTTTATTTTGACCCATTACCAAGACATTGGCTTTTAAGGTATTTGGATCAAAAGATGTTGTTTGCCCCATAAATCCTTTAACTAACTGCGTATGATTTTGACAAAGCATGGTCGGAATAGGATCCCATTTAGCGGAAAAATTCATTAAACTAAAATAGTCAGCCGTACGGGTTATTTTCCTTTTACGGGTCATATCAATTGATGAAAACTCATAAACCATCGGACTACGTTCTAACTTAAAATCTTTAAAGGCAAAAGTTTTATTAAAGTCAATTTTATTTTGATAACCAGCATCACTAGGATCACCGTCAAACATATTTTCACAAATATCAACTCCATCTGCAGCTAAAGCAATATCAAAACTATCGGTAGCCGAACACATGGCAAACATAAATCCGCCACCAATAACAAATTCACGAATCTTTTTTACTACAGCCAATTTTTCCTGCGACACTTTATCATAACCCAATTTTTTAGCTCGTTTTTCAGCTTCATTTTTTTCGTTGATATACCAAGGATAGGTACGATACGCAGCATAAAACTTACCATATTGTCCAGTAAAATCCTCATGATGTAGATGCAACCATTCATAAAGTAGTAATTTATCAACCAGAACTTCTTCATCATAAATGACATCAAAAGGTATTTCTGCATATTTTAAAACCATAGTCACGGCATCATCCCAAGGCATTTTATCTTTGGGTGAATAAACCGCTATTTTAGGTGCTTTTTCTAATAAAACTGCTTCCATATTTTGAGATGGACTCGCAATTAATTCTAAAATTTGAACTGCTTTTGCATCAGATATTACTTCGTAGGTTACGCCTCTTATTTGACATTCATTTCTAGTTTTATCATCATCCTCTAACAAAAAAGAACCACCTTCATAATTGAGTAACCATTGTACTTTATGTCCACGTTGCAAAGACCAATAGGTTATACCATAGGCTTTTAAATGTTGTTTTTGAGTAACAGCATCCATCGGAATTAAAATAAAACTCGCTAAAGAATTTAGATTCCAAA
>JAOZLL010000171.1:1365-2774 GCA_029934835.1 Flavobacteriaceae bacterium
AAGGCGCAAAGCTGTATGCTGGCATTCAGTAGCGCAAAATACAAAGAATAATAATCAAAGTTTATCAATAAAAACTTAATTCTGAATTAAAAAGGTACATCTCCTTCTCCAAAAGCTTGTGAAGGATTAATATCTTTTGCAGAATCGGGTAACATGTTTTCATTATTCATCTGAGAAGGAAATGAGGTAGAAAAACCTTCATCTAAATCAGAGAATTGTGCTAAATGACCTGTAAATTTTAATTTGATATTATCTAAACCACCATTACGATGTTTGGCAAAAATAAACTCTGCTTGACTGGCACAAGGTGTTCGTTCTTCATCATCCCATTCTAATAAACCATAATATTCAGGACGATAAATAAAAGTTACAATATCAGCATCTTGTTCAATTGCTCCAGATTCACGTAAATCGGAAAGTAGTGGTCTTTTTACACCACCACGCGTTTCCACAGCACGCGAAAGTTGTGATAAGGTTATTACTGGAACAGCCAACTCTTTTGCAAGTGCTTTTAAGTTTCTAGAAATAGTTGAAATTTCTTGCTCTCGATTTCCACCACCTTTACTAGAAGAACCCGCAGTCATTAGCTGTAAATAATCAATAATAATTACCTTAACACCATGTTGCGACACCAATCGTCTTGCCTTTGCACGTAAATCAAAAATAGATAACGAAGGCGTATCATCAATAAAAATAGGTGCTTTAGATAAGTTTTTCACTTTTACATTGAGTTGTTCCCATTCGTGGGGCAACAAATTTCCTTTTCTTAATTTTTCAGATGTTAAACCCGTTTCACTTGAAATCATCCTTGTAATTAATTGAACAGATGACATCTCTAAAGAGAAAATAGCAACAGGAGTTTCAAAATCAATTGCCATATTTTTAGCCATTGACATTACAAAAGCTGTTTTACCCATACCAGGACGTGCAGCAATAATAACCAAATCTGATGGTTGCCAACCCGATGTTAAAGCATCTATCTTAGTAAAACCAGTTGCCACACCACTCATTCCTTCTTGCTTAGAAATCTCTTCGATTTTCTTAATGGCTTGTGAAACTAAAGTTTGGGCATCTTCAGAACTCTTTTTTAAATTTCCTTGTGAAATTTCAAATAATTTTGTTTCTGCACCATCTAACAGATCAAATACATCTGCCGTTTCATCATAAGAATCTTCCGTAATTTCACGAGAAATACCAATTAGACTCCGCTTAATATATTTTTCTAAAATGATTCGTGCATGGAATTCTACGTGTGCTGATGAAGCTACTTTTTGGGTTAAACTAACCAAATAATAATCACCACCAATAGCGTCAATAGTACCATCTTTACGCATCTGCTCTGAGACAGTCAGTAAATCTGTTGGTTGGGAATTCTGAAATAATTGGAAAAGTGCATTGTATATTAAGGT
>JAOZLL010000172.1 GCA_029934835.1 Flavobacteriaceae bacterium
TTCTTTTTTTGCCCATTCTTTAGTGGATGAAATATATCCGATAGGTGCATCAAACCATACATATAAAACTTTTCCTTCAGCTCCTTCAACTGGCACAGGAATTCCCCAATCTAAATCTCGAGTTACTGCACGTGGTCTTAAACCATCATCTAACCATGATTTTACTTGTCCTAGAACATTAGTTTTCCAATCATTTTTGTGACCTTCTACAATCCATTCTCTGAGCCATGATTCATATTTATCCAATGGTAAATACCAGTGTTTTGTTTCTTTTAAAGCAGGAGTATTTCCTGTAATGGCCGATTTTGGATTGATCAAATCTGTTGCATTATGGCTTGTTCCACAACTTTCACATTGATCACCATAAGAATTTTCAAATCCGCATTTTGGGCAAGTTCCAATAATAAAACGATCGGCTAAAAACTGGTTTGCATCTTTATCATAAAATTGTTCAGTCGTTTCTTCAATAAATTTTCCATCATCATATAATTTTTTAAAAAATTCAGAAGCAGTTTCGTGATGAATTTTAGCAGATGTACGAGAATAATTATCAAACGAAATACCAAATTTTTGAAAAGATTGTTTTATGATAGTGTGATATTTATCGACAATTTGTTGAGGAGATACACCTTCTTTTTTTGCTCGAATGGTAATAGGAACTCCATGTTCATCAGATCCACAAATATAAATAACATCTTGTTTTTTTGATCGTAAATATCGAGTATAAATATCGGCAGGAATATAAACTCCAGCTAAATGGCCTATATGAACTGGTCCATTAGTATAAGGTAAAGCTGCAGTTATGGTATATCTTTTGGTTTGGCTCATCATTTCGTTTTATTGAGTGTCAAAATTACAAAAAAGTATTATTATATAAATTAGCAAATAAACAGCAGTGAATTATTACAATTTTCGATCAAAGCTAAGAGTTAATAATAAATAATTGAGTACTTTTAATATGGATTTTAAAATGTTGATTATGAAGTGTTTTAGTTTATTAGTGTTTGTTTTTTTAGTGCAATTTAGTTGGGCACAAGTGGGAATTGGAACAATATCACCAAACGAAAAATTAGAAGTAAATGGCTCCATTAGAATGACTGATGGAAATCAGGCAGAAGGAAAGGTCTTGGTATCAGATGTAGATGGAACGGGTAGTTGGCAGAATATTACAGATGGAGTAAAAACTCAAATTATTCGTTCTATAGGAGTTGTTGATCCTACACTATGGTCACATCCAGAAGGAGTTGATGTAATGTTTGATACTGGTACTGAAACGATAACTGTTACAAATAATACTGGTGATGAGGTTCATTATTGGAATATTATTATTGAAGGTGATGCTACTTATACTTCAGACGTAGTAGGAACTGATAGATATATTAAGAATTTTAGAAAGGATGGAGAATATGTTGCAGTAGATTTAGGTGATGTCAATTCTGGTTGGTTCAGAATTATTGCTAGTGATCAAAATAATGAATTAGATGGTTTTATTATGAATATTGTATATTTCGGTCAAGATTTTAATGGTATCGTTCAATACTGGGATAATGATTAACTAATTATAATACACATCGAAAAGAAGCTTGCATAAAATCATTTTTTACAAGCTTTTTCTTTGTGTTTCAGTAGCTAAACAACTATATTTACACGTTTTTCTAACTAACAGAAACAAGAATGAATTACCATCAAATTCTTACTGATATTACAAAAAAAGTACAGACGCTATCTGATAGAGGAACATCAGCTTCCTATATTCCAGAATTGGCGAGTATTGACGTTAATAAATTTGGTGTTTATCTAAAGCCAATAGACAAAAAGGGTTGTGGTGTAGGTGATTTTGATGAAAAATTCTCTATTCAAAGTATTGCAAAAGTTTTTTTACTGATTAAAGCATATAAAATTAAAGGAAAAGAATCATGGACTAGGGTTGGATATGAGCCTTCTGGTGATCCTTTTAATTCTTTGGTGCAATTAGAAACTGAAAATGGAATTCCAAGAAATCCATTAATAAATGCTGGAGCCATTGTCGTTTGTGATATTTTATTGGATTTATTACCCAATCCCAAACAAGATTTTCTACAGTTTGTTAGAAAATTAGCGGTGAATGATGCTATTAATTATAATGAAAAAATCGTCGCATCAGAAGCTGCCACAGGATTTACAAATATTGCTATTGCCAACTTAATCAAATCCTATGGAAATTTAAATAATAAAGTAGATGATGTTTTAGATCTCTATTTTCATGTATGTGCCATTGAAATGAGTTGTCAAGAGTTATCAAAAAGTTTTTTACTCTTTGCTAATGGAGGTATAATACCCGAAACTAACGAAAGAATTTTATCATTGAGTAGAACCAAGCGAGTGAATGCCATAATGCAAACCTGTGGTTTTTATGATGAGGCAGGTGAATTTGCTTTTAAAGTTGGTTTACCTGGAAAAAGTGGAGTTGGTGGTGGAATTGTAGCCATTCATCCAGAAAAATATGCTATTGCTGTTTGGAGCCCGAAATTGAATAAAAAAGGAAATTCCTATAAAGGGATGAAACTTTTAGAACTCTTAACAACTGAAACAGATTCATCAATTTTCTAAAATGTAAAAGTTAAATAGAATACATAATAATATAATTACAAAATTAAATAGATAAAAAATGAAAAAAATAGTACTTATCGGAATTACATTAGCAACAATGCTTATGTTTATCTTACCAACAAAAGCTTGTACCACAGCAGTGATCTCAGGTAAATATACCAAAGATGGTAAACCGA
>JAOZLL010000076.1 GCA_029934835.1 Flavobacteriaceae bacterium
TCCCTTTTAATCACGCGTTGAAGCGCGAACCGAAATCGGAGCAAATGTAGGAAAATAAGTTAAAAGTCAGAAGTAAGAAGTCCAAAGTTTTACACAAAAAACAGCTTTTGTTGCTAATAAGCTATTATAGAAGCAACTGGAAAACATCTTAATAACTTCCAATAATTTAATTTGATTAAATCGGCTATTTTTCCGTATTTAGCCATTCAAATATTTTATATAAATGGAACATTTTATTGTATCGGCGCGTAAGTATCGTCCCCAAGTCTTTGCAGACGTGGTCGGACAACAAGCCATTACCAATACGCTAGAAAGTGCTATTGAAAATGACCATTTAGCACAAGCTTTATTGTTTACAGGACCTCGTGGTGTCGGAAAAACAACTTGTGCACGAATATTAGCTAAGCGTATTAACCAAGATTCTCAAGAAGACACAAATTTAGATGAGGATTTTGCCTTTAATATATTTGAGTTAGATGCTGCTTCAAATAATTCAGTTGATGATATTCGGAATTTGACCGATCAGGTACGTATTCCTCCACAAACGGGTCATTATAAAGTTTATATTATTGATGAGGTTCACATGTTGAGTCAAGCGGCATTTAATGCCTTTTTAAAAACTCTTGAGGAACCGCCACCACATGCTATTTTCATCCTAGCAACTACTGAAAAACACAAGATAATACCTACAATTCTATCTCGCTGTCAAATATTTGATTTTAAACGTATTGGCGTTAAAGACATTAAAGATTATTTACATAAAATTGCCAAACAAGAAGGTATAAAAGCTGAGGATGATGCCCTACATATTATCGCTCAAAAAGCGGATGGTGCTTTGCGAGATGCTTTGTCTATTTTTGACCGAGTGGTAAGCTTTTCTGGTAACGAATTAACACGACAAGCGGTTACCGAAAACCTGAATGTTTTAGATTATGAAGCTTATTTTAAAACTACAGATTTATTACTTACAAATGATATTTCTGGAATTTTAGTTCATTTTAACAAAATCCTAAATAAAGGTTTTGACGGACATCATTTTATTATGGGTCTTGCGAGTCATTTTAGGGATTTATTAGTAGCTAAAGATAAAGCTACTGTTGCACTTCTAGAAGTTGGTGATGCTGCCAAAAAACGTTATTTAGAACAATCAGAAAAAACAAGTGTAAACTTTTTAATAGCTGCTATTGATCTTGCCAATGACTGTGATTTAAAGTATAAAACCAGTAAAAATCAACGTTTATTAGTTGAGTTGAACTTAATGCAACTCGCTTCGTTGACTAAAATGGGTGAAAAAAAAAACTTAATTTCATAATTCCTCCTTCTTTTTACACAGCTAAAGAGAAAAAAATCATACAAGATCTTATAAAAGATCAAGCCACGCCACAAAATACAGCTGTTACATCAACCCTAAAAACCAGTCAAACGATCTCAAAACAAGTTACTGAAGTTACAACTGCTGACACTGAAATTAGTTCTAAAAACACAACTAAGGAACCACCTGTGCACATCCCAAAATTAGCTGTTTCTAGTAGGAAGCGTTCCTCAGCTTTGAGTCTAAAAAGTGTCCATAAAAAGACCGAAGAAACTAAAAAAGATCAAACTACCGAAGTTGATTTATCAAAAATGCCCAAAGAGAACTTCTCTCAAGCTGATTTTCATGTCTATTGGAAAAAATATATTGATATACTCACCAAACAAGGTGATAAAATTTTACCTTCAATTTTAAGTGCATCTAAACCTGTTTTAAAAGATACCCAGATAAACCTAATCTACCCTAATGCTATGATGGTTGCTGAGGTTAAAAAGAATCAGGTGCATATACTCAATTATTTACGAAGAAAACTAAATAATTATCAGATTTCCTTTAATCTCATTTTAAATGAAACGCAGGAAAAAAAATATGCTTATACTCCCGAAGAAAAGTACAACAAACTACGAGAACTCAATCCAGTAATTGATGAACTGCGTAAGACTTTTCATTTAGATTTGTAGTTAGATGTCAATTTTACGGCATTTGAGACTGTAACGTCCTATATAGGCTGACTCTTTTTATCGTTCAAATCATTTTCTTGAGTTTCAAGTTTTGTTGTGCTCTTTTCATAGGTTTTTGTTTAAAGTATGATTTTTTTTGTTTGAATCCTTAAAGTATATAAATTCATATTTTCCGAAACCTTTCAAATAAGAAGGTTTTGAAAAATAATCTAATTACTCAATAATAATTTTTTGAGTGTTTGTTTTTGTTCTTGAACTTACTTTCACAAAATAGATACCAGCTTTGTAATTTGACACATTAAGCTGAGTTGAGTTACTTTGTATATCAAGTATTCTATCGTAAACCTTTTGACCTTGTATATTATAAATAACTATAGTAACTAGACTTTGTGATTCTTTAAAGGCTATGGTCAATAAATCATTTACAGGGTTTGGATAGAATGTGAAAACATCTTGAATATAATCATTAGAACCAAGACTTACTGTATCATCTAAAAAATCAGGGATACCATTTGAATTGGTATCATCATCAAGTGGATCTCCATTTTGGTTATAATCCTCATTTTCTGTTAAAATACCATCATTATCATCATCGGTATCAAGGTAATTTTCTATGGTATCATCATCAGTATCTATATAAACATATGTGACCCCTCTACCCGATCCAGATCCTGTTGTTTCATCAATAGTAAGTACTTTATCATCATCGTCATCTTCATCTAAAAAATTTGGAACACCGTCGTCGTCAGTATCATCGTCATAGAGATCTCCATTTTGGTTAATGTCTTCATCAGAATTTGGCACACCATCGGCATCACTGTCTTCATCATATAAAATGACATGTAACTCTAAAGTCATTATCCTCAAATAACTTATCATAGTATCATCAATACGTAAAAAAATAGTTTGTGGATTATTTTGGTTTATATAAGGGCTTATTAACGTATTTATCGCACTTTGAACATCCGATTCAATTTCTAGAATTCCTCCTGAAAACTTTTGTTCTTTCAAGATTAAATCAAACTCAGTGTATTTACCCACATCATCACAGACAACAATTGAAGTCGGATTATTCCCAAAAACATAAACCTTTATATCAAATAATGAAGGAATATATTTAACATTTAGAGAGTATACAGACATTGAAGTCAGTTTCCCTCTCCAAAGTTCAGTGGTAATTTCAGTAAAATCATCTACATGTGTAAATTTTGGTTTACATTTTTTGGCATTGACAAAAGATACTGTTAATAAAAAAAACCAAAATGTTAAAATAATTCTTTTCATAATTATATGGGATTTAATTTATACCTACTCCAAACTTTTATTGTTGTTTTTATTTATTAATTATTACAATTTGTTTAAATATTTAACAATTTTTACATGAAACTTCCTTGTTATTGCGTGATTTTCATCCGTTTTATTACTCACAATGTAAATATATCTGTTGTTTTTAACAGCTATTGACACATATTTAATGTTGTAAAGTTCGACTAAAAAAATAATAAATTCAAGTAAAACTTATAACTTTTAATAAAAATACTCCTTAACTTTTTATCTGACCCGAGAAATATTACACTTTATGTAATTCCTTATACTTATCCACAAATGCTTTAATACCTTCTTTAATATGAGTTGAAGGTTTAAAATCTATATAATCAAACAGACTTTGCACGTTGGCATAAGTTGCAGAAACATCACCAGGTTGCATGGGTTTATAGACAATTTTTCCTTTTTTACCAAGAGCATCTTCTACGGCATGAACATAATCCATTAATGCTACTGGTGCATTATTTCCTACATTAAATATTTGATAGGCTGCCGTGCTTTTTGAAGGTGTTGGATTCTTAGGATTAAAATCAGGGTTGTTTTTTTGTGGTGGCTTTGGTATTAAGCGTTTTATACTTTCAACAATATCAGCGACATAGGTAAAATCTCTACTCATATTACCGTGATTAAAGACTTCAAACTCTTTGTCTTCAATTATCGCCTTGGTAAATATATGCAATGCCATATCTGGTCTACCCCAAGGTCCATAAACCGTAAAGAAACGTAATCCTGTACTTGGCACATTAAAAAGATGCGCATACGAATGTGCCATCATCTCATTGGCTTTTTTACTTGCCGCATACATCGCTAACGGATGATCGGTATGAGCATCTGTTGAAAAAGGAACTTCTTCACTCAAACCATAAACTGAACTTGATGACGCAAATAATAAATGTTTAACAGGATAATTTCTACAAGCTTCCAAAATATTTAAGAATCCTGTGATATTATTATCAATATAAGACTGCGGATTCTCTAACGAATACCGAACTCCAGCTTGAGCAGCGAGGTTTACTACATAATCAAAATTTGAAGTTTTGAATAGGTTCATGATATCTGTTGCATGACGTAAATCTAATTTTATAAAAGTAATGTCACCTTCTAAAACTTTCCCATCAGCAATTTGATCAATATCAATACCCATATCATGTAAACGGGCTAATTTTAAGTTTTGATCATAATAATCATTAATGTTATCAATACCTGTTACTTTATAACCATTTTTCACTAATAGCTTTGCTAAGTGATGTCCTATAAAACCAGCGGCTCCTGTAATTAAAATGTGGTTCATAATTTTATTGTTTATTGGTTAATAGTGAAGAGTGAAAGGTGAATAATAAGGTTCCATATTAATATGTTTTATATTCATTAGTAGTTTAGTTTAAATCTATTATTTTTTAATTTGATTTTTTAAATACTTTTTAAAACCTAAAAGCAGTCTTCTTACAGAGATAAGATTGTCAAAGATAGGAGATTCCTTAAAATAGGATAATCTTTTTGCAATCAATAATTGCGTCTCAAGTTCAGATAGAGATCCGCTTGCTATTGTTATAAATCTCATATTATCTTTTATAGTTTCACGAGCGGCACCTTCTGCAATATTAGAAGGGACAGATACTGCTGCTCTTCTAATTTGATTTGTTAATCCATATTGTTCTGCTTTTGGAAAACAATCACTTAGCGCATACACCTCAACCACTAAATCCATACTTTTCTTCCAAACTTCTAATTCTTTATGATTCATAGCTTTTTTTAGTATTTATAAATGTTTTTCTCTTTGACTCCCTAAAAATAGAAAGAATCTGTTATTATGAATAAAGATTCTTTACACCTAAAAAGGACAAACCCATCACTATTCACCAACAACCCTTCACTCCTCACTCTTCACCCACAACCAACACTTACAAGCGCCCATCACTCTTATCAACGGTCAACATTCCTTTTACATCATATAGAACAAAAGGAGAGTTGGTTACCGCTGTAAAATCAAAATCGGTAAAAGCTTTGTGTGATACGGTTAATACAATTGCATTATAATCCGTTTTTAGCTGCTCTTCTTTAGTCAACATATCAATATTATATTCGTGTTTCACTTCTTCAGTTGAAACCCAAGGATCATACACATCTACATCAAGTTCAAAACTTTTAAGTTCGTTGATGACATCAATGACTCGCGAGTTACGAATATCTGGACAGTCTTCCTTAAAGGTCATTCCCATAACCAATACTTTACTTCCTTTAATTGGGATATTTTTTTTAATCATACTTTTGACCGTTTCTTGTGCAACAAATGGTCCCATACTATCATTTAAACGTCTACCAGATAGTATAATTTGAGGATTATAACCTAACTTTTGGGCTTTATCGGCTAAGTAATACGGATCAACACCAATGCAATGACCTCCAACCAATCCTGGAGTGAATTTGATAAAATTCCATTTGGTCGCTGCAGCCTCTAAAACTTGATGCGTATCAATATCCATTAAATTAAAAATTCGTGATAGCTCATTGACAAAAGCAATATTAATATCACGTTGCGAATTTTCAATAACTTTTGCTGCTTCAGCTACTTTTATGGATGCTGCTTTAAAAGTTCCTGCCGTAATCACAGTTTTATATAACTGGTCTATTTCTTCAGCAATCTCAGGAGTAGAACCTGATGTTACTTTAAGTATCTTTTCAACAGTATGTTTTTTATCTCCTGGATTAATACGTTCTGGTGAGTAACCCGCATAAAAATCTTTATTATAAGTTAAACCAGATCCTTTTTCTAGAATTGGAACACATTCTTCTTCCGTTGCTCCAGGATAAACAGTAGATTCATAAATAACAATATCATCTTTCTTTAGTACTTTACTAACCGTTTCACTCGCTTTATATAAAGGTGTTAAATCGGGTTTATGGTTGCTATCAACTGGTGTTGGAACAGTAACTATATACACATTTGCCTTAGCAATGTCATCTAAATTTGTGGTGCAAAACAAACCTTTACTTGAATATTCAAGATCTGTGAGTTCGCTATGATTTACACTAGCAAGAAGCTCATTCTCTATCTCAAGTGTCATATCAAAGTTTTCCTGCAGTTGTTTGACACGTATTTTATTAATATCAAATCCGATAACTTGATACTTTTTGGCAAAAGCTACTGCTAGTGGTAATCCAACATAACCAAGACCAATAATGGCAATTTTAGGTGTTTTCATTTTATTCTGTTTTTAAAAAGCAAAAATACTGATTTGGGTTGGAAGTTTGAGTTTTTAGAAAATATTTTTAATTGACTGTCTTTAAGTAAAGGAAATATGTATTCCTATTTTTATAATGGGAAAAGATATAGATGCTAGTGTTGTAAGCTATTACACAGAGATTCACAGAGAATTCACAGAGATTCACAGAGATTCACAGAGAAATATTTTTTTAAGACCTCAGTTCGACCTACGATTTAAAAAATAAGTATTTAGTAATCTCAGATAAAAAAAGAGATCCTAAGTAATATTTATTCAATTTTCCTTTCAACTTTCAACTTTCAACTTTCTACTTTCAACTTTACAAACTTTTAACTTTTAACGAAATTCCCTACATTTGCCCCCTAAAACATAAACAAAAATGCAAAACGGATTATACGCTAAAGTGAATACTTCAAAAGGAAGTATCTTATTAGAATTAACTTTTGATAAAACTCCAGGAACAGTAGGTAACTTTGTTGCTCTTGCTGAAGGAAACATGGAGAATTCTAGAAAACCTCAAGGAACACCATATTATGACGGATTGAAATTCCACAGAGTTATTGCCGATTTTATGGTACAAGGTGGTTGTCCACTTGGAACAGGAACAGGTGACCCAGGATATAAATTTGACGATGAATTCCATCCCGACTTAAAACACGATAAACCAGGTGTGCTTTCTATGGCAAATTCTGGACCTGCAACTAACGGAAGTCAGTTTTTTATTACACATATTGAAACACCTTGGTTAGACGGGAAACATACTGTATTTGGTTTTGTAAATGAAGGTCAAGATATAATCGATAGTATTCAACAAGACGATGTACTTGAAAATATCGAGATTGTTCGTGTAGGTGAAGAAGCTGAAAAATTTAATGCTATTGAAGCTTTTAGACAGTTTGAAGGTGAACGAGAGCTTAGAGATGCTAAAGAAAAAGAAGCTGCAACAGCTGCATTAAAAAATCATGTATCGGAAATGCAACAAACTGCTAGTGGTTTATTCTATACTATTACAGAAGAAGGTTCTGGTAAAAAACCACATAAAGGTCAAAATGTATCAGTACACTATAAAGGAATGCTATTAGATGGAATGGTGTTCGATTCTTCGTATCAACGTAACGAACCTATTGCTTTTCCTGTAGGAATCGGACAAGTTATCGCAGGTTGGGATGAAGGTGTTTTATTATTAAATGAAGGCAGTAAAGCTCGATTTGTAATTCCATCTGACTTAGCTTACGGAAGCCGTGGCGCTGGTGGTGTTATTCCTCCAGATGCTACTTTGATTTTTGAAGTAGAATTGGTGAAAGTAGGTTAGCGAAATTTAGAAAATATATTCAACAAACGGCGTAAAGCGTAAAGTATTTTAAAAATGAAGACAATATATATCGTTAGACATGCTAAATCATCATGGGAATATGAGGGTATTTTAGATATCGACCGTCCATTAAAGAAAAGAGGTATTAAAGATTCGCATTTGCTTTCTAAGGTATTAAGTTCCAAAATTGAGAGACCCGATATTTTTGTATCAAGTAGTGCTAATAGAGCTTTGCATACCGCAATGATATTTGCTGAAAACTTTAAATATCCATTGGCTAACTTATCGATCAAAAAATCTTTATACAGCTTTAGTGATGGTTATCTTGTTAAAACAATTATGGCTTTAGATGATGCCTTTGATACGGCTATCATTTTTAGTCATGATCATGGTATCAATACTTTTGTTAATAAATACGGAAGTAAGACTATTAAGCATGTTCCCACTTGTGGAGTCGTTGGTATTCAGTTTTCCATCGAACATTGGAAGAGTATCAATAAAGATAAAACTATTAAAAAAGGTAAAACAGTTTTGTTTGAGACACCTAAGATGTATAAATAATGTTGGGTTTTGGCTTTTAGCTATTGGCTCTTTGCTATGGAAAAATTAAGATATTGGTAAAAGAATAAGCAGAAAGCAAAATAACAATCAATTTGGAAATAAAAAAATACGCAGCGATTGATATTGGCTCTAATGGAGTTCGACTCTTAGTAGCAAATATTCTCCTTGAAAAAGGGAAAACTCCTGTTTTTAGAAAGTCTGCTTTGGTTCGAGTTCCTATTCGTTTGGGAGCTGATACTTTTAAAAAGGGTGCCATATCAGATAAAAATGCTAAACGTATGTGTAAAGCCATGCAAGCCTTTGAACTCCTTATGCAAGTACATGGCGTTGAGGCTTATCGTGCTTGTGCTACATCCGCCATGCGTGAAGCTTCTAATGGTCATGAAGTAGCTGATAGAATTAGTAAAGAAACCAAAATTCATATTGATATTATAGATGGTAAAACAGAAGCTGCTATCATTGCCTCCACTGACTTATACGAATTGCTTGAAGATAAAAAGAATTACCTCTACATTGATGTTGGAGGCGGAAGTACCGAATTCACCTTATTTTCTAATGGTGAATTAATAGAATCTAAATCCTTTAAAATGGGTACAGTTCGCT
>JAOZLL010000173.1 GCA_029934835.1 Flavobacteriaceae bacterium
AATGGATTATTACAAGATGGTTCATTATTACATTTCCCGATACCAGCACAACAATTAGATATAATTTTAGAACCTTTATATAGTTTTGGTGGTGTTAATCCTCAATTTGGGGTTCCAAATGAAGATGTTTCTGTTAACGGATGGTATACACCTTAAATTATTAATTCAAAAACAAACAAAATGAAAATTTACAACTATTTTATAATCGCCCTTGTATTAGGCTTCGTTTTTAGTTCCTGTGAAGAAGAGGATAAAGGAACTGCTTATCCAGGTCAAATAATTATTCATGGAGCTACTTATATAAATATGCCTGGTTCTCCAACCAATAGTTCTACGATGCGTATATATGCTTTTAGTGGAAGTCATGTAAATGATTTGAGTTCTTTATCTGAGGAAGACTGGACTTATGAATTATGGATTAAAGTAGATTCTGATGCCTTAATTGGAGATAGAACTGCTGCAAGCGGACTTACCGCAGGCGGAGCTTGTATTTCTGAACGTCGTAATAATTTCGAACTCTATCTTATTGACGATGCTGATGCAGATTATGCGATAAAATATGGAAGACTCAATGAATTAGATGATCTACATGCAGCAAGCATGCAATCTAATGAATCAAATGTTAATTTAAGTTTTGATGAATGGGTTCATGTAGCCATTTCTCGTTCCTCAACTGATGGTATTGCTAAGTTTTATATTAACGGTGTTTTAATTGATAGCAGTAGTGATCCTGTTTGGATACAACCTGTTAATGATAATTGGTTAGATTTTAACTATATGTATCGTGGTGCAAGTATGAACTTTTTTAAAGGTTCTATGGAAAATGTAAGAGTTTCTTATATTGATCGCTATCCAGAACCATTCGGTATTGATAGATTGGTGGAATATATTCTCGATGATCAAACACTATTGCAATTGAATTTAAACAATCATCTAACTGCATTTAGTAATCCTACAAGTTATGATAAAATTCAGATAGAAGGTATCTATGATTACTATATTAAAGTACATAACACAAACACTTGGACAAGTGAAGATGATCAATATTTGCCTTTAGGGGACTATTAATAGTAATAAAAAATCAAAGAAACTACAATTATGATTCCTACTAAATTTATATTAAACAGCAAAGTACTACTAGCTGTTGTTGCAATACTATTTATCACACAATTGGTAGAAGCACAAAGTAACGAACAAGTACTTACAAAACGTGCATCAAGTTTTTTTGCTAAAATCTCAGGAGAATCAAAAGCTCCTGAAAACTATATTATACTTGATATCGAAAAAGAAATCAAGAATTATGCTTTTAACTTTGTAGGCGGTGGTTTTGTAATTGTTAAAGATGACGGACCTACATATACTATCTTGGCTTTTTCTGAAGAAGGTGCTTTTGGTGTAGAAAACAATCCATTTTTAGCAGGTCGTTCAGATAAAGCTTTAAAAATTGTATTAGATACAGAAAACTTTGTTCCAATAGAGCCTATAGCTTCTGTTTCTAGAGATATTAATACAACTGTGGAACCTTTTTTAACCGATCTTTGGGGTGGTGTGAATTGTTTTGATGATAATGATGTAATGATTTATCCAACCAATTATTATACGCCTTTTCATTGTTCTCCAGGTTGTGTTGCAATTTCAAATGCTCAAATACTCCATTATTATGAATGGCCTATTATAGGTGTTGGTAGTAATGTATATTATGATGACTATAGTGGCGCACATAAAAGTCATGCTGCTTTTTACGATGAAATAGATTATGATTGGGATCATATGCTAGATGATTATTATGGAGAACCTTCTACAGATCAAGAACAAAGAGCAGTTGGTAAACTAATGTACGATATGGGCGTAGCTGTTGAAATGGATTATGAAGAAGCGGGTTCTGAGAATAATTTGGATAATGTACCTTACGTACTAGCTAACTATTTTAGATTCTCAGGGTTCTATGAACCTGAATCTTGGAGCCCATTTTGGAGTAGGTTATATGAAAGCATGCAACAAAATCGACCTGTACCTATTGCTGTATATGCAACAGAAACAGAAGATGGACACGTACTTGTTGCTAATGGATATAAATACGAAGAAAGTACACCTTATTACTACCTTAACTGGGGTTGGTATAATGTAGGACCAACTTATAATGGTTGGTATAATATTCAGGGATGGAATAGTGGATCAGCTGGTTATAATACTATTACAGGAGCTATCTTTGATATGTTACCTGAACCTCAAATTACTACTATAACTCCTAATGGAACAGCAGATGATTTTATCATAGAATGGGAAGTAGCCCAACACTTAAATTGGACAGAATTCACCTTAGAACAAAAAGTGGACTATGCGAGTAGCTGGGAAGAAGTAGCTACAGAGATCACTTCTAAAAACTATACAATAACTAACCCAGCAGGAACTATTTATCAGTTTAGAGTAAAAGCAAAATCAGAAGGCAACTACTATGACTACTCCTGGTCTGAAACTGAAGTTTATGCAGTTGAAGGCGGTTATAATGGCTTTGCAAAATTTGAAGGTAGCCAATATGCATATGCAAAACAAACACCTGATAATGATATTAGATTTACAATTGACTACACCTTTGAAACATGGATTAAGGCAGAAAGTGATAACCAAGATGGAGATGTAATTATGGATCAAAGAAATATATTTGCATTGCAACTATCTGAAGTTACAGCTAGCGATTATTCTGTACTATTTAAATCTCATTCAAATTC
>JAOZLL010000174.1 GCA_029934835.1 Flavobacteriaceae bacterium
CTGATATAGGCAAAAACAAAAGGTTTTCTACTACCTAATTGAGGTGCTGTTTTAAACGTATATTGTTGTGTACTATCCTCAAAATTGACACTATACGAGTATTCTGTTTCAGGTTGTAATCCATTAATTAAAATTTCGTGATGTATTTGTACATTTTCACTTATATATTCATTATCATTTACTATAATCTTTGCTTGAACTGGCAAATTAGTATCAAATGATATGGTTACTTCATTTGGTTGTAATAAATTAATAAAAGGTCCTTCTGTGATTGTTTTTGCAACACTAAATCCGTTTTCTGCATCATATTTAAAAGCGATCACACCATCATAGAGTAATTCTCCTTTAGAATTGGCTATACGATAGCCTAAAGTTCCCTTTCCTGATTTTTTCCAGTTGATCATATCATACCTACCTGATAATCTTTTAAGGATGTTTATGCCTACTTTTCCCTGTTTAATATTGGATGTACTATGATACCAAATAGGTGTAGGATATTTTGATTCTTTATAGTTGATTAGTCCATAATATAAAGTTCCGTTTAGAGATTTGTCATTAAAGTTAAATTCTAATCCATTAGGAGTTGCTTGTGGATTACCTTGTAAGTTTAAAAGGGTTAATTTACTTTTATATTCTACTGCATAATATTTTTCCCCTTTGTATTTATGATATAATTTACAATCCTTATCATAATATATTTTACTAAAAATATCAGGAATAGAATCTTGTGCTATAACAGATAAGCCAAAGAATACACTAAAAAATAGAATTATCAATTCTTGCATAAAAAAATCATTTAAGTGTGTAAAGATAGAAAGTTTTGGTAGCTTTATCGATTATTAATAATCTCAATTTATTTAAATTCTAAGCATTAAAGAATCAATGGATTACCTAAAAAAAGATATCAAGACTATTAAAATATCCTTATTGATTATTACATCAGTTGTGGTATTATTTGTATTACGATTGTTTTCTTTTATTTTTATTCCGTTTTTTTTAGCACTTTTTATTGCCATGTTGCTATTTCCAGTTCTTTCTTGGTTTGAGAGTAAGAAAATACCCAACTGGCTTGGAATTATTATTATTTTTATCATTACTTCTCTATTTATATGGATTAATGTTGAAGTAATACGTGATACTAGCGTCGAATTACTTCGTTCGAAAGATGAAATAATTGCTGAAACAAATCATAAAATTAATCCAATATTTATTAAAATTCAACATTTCTTAGGTGTTAAATCTATTAATGAAGCCGAAAGCAATCTTATTGATTTTAAGGCATTTGTAGAAAATAATTCTACTAAATTGTTTAGCCAGGTTAGCACGTTTATCACACGTTCTTTTATGATGCTTTTCTTTTTAGCTATCTTTTTGACTGGAGCACATTTATTTGAGGATTTTCTAAACAGAGTAACCAATAAAGATGAGGACAGCTTACAAATATTTAGGGAAATCAAACTATCTTTAAATGGTTATATTAAAGTAAAATTTATTACAAGTATTTTAACAGGGATCGCCTTTACAGTTGTTGCCTTGTCTTTTGGAGTGAAATTTGCTATTTTCTGGGGTTTTATGGCATTTCTACTTAATTTTGTACAACTTTTAGGTTCCTTTTTTATCACTACAATTTTACTATTCTTTGGTTTTGTAGAAATTCAAAGTACAGGAACATTTTTAATATTTGGATCGATACTAGTCAGTATTCAAATGATATTTGGTGGTATTCTTGAGCCTATTCTAATGGGTAAAAGTTTTCAAATTAATACCATTACTGTTTTATTAAGTCTTGCTATATGGGGCTTTATATTTGGTGTAGTTGGATTAGTATTAGCGATACCGATTACCGTTTTCCTAAAATTGATATTGGAACGAATTCCTGCTACTGAATCTTTAGCCCGATTGATGGGTAGAGTTAGTCTATAATCATAAGTTGAATTTTTTTGTTGAACTAAAAGAAAAATAATTTCCAATTTAATAATGTATCTAAATCCAATAGTAGCATATTTCATGGAATTGGGTATTGCACACCCGTAAATCATATTGTACTTTTGATCTAATAAACTGAAATAACAACTATATATTATTTCTTAATTAAAAACCTTAACTCCCTTATTATGAAAAAACTAATTGTTTTAGCAATTGGAATCGCACTATTTTCAACTTCTTGTGTTTCAAAAAAGAAATACGTTGAATTGGAACAAAACCTTACCGATACTCGTGGTGATTTACAAAAAACTACTTTAGAAAAAGAAGCTCTCGAAGCTAAATTTGCAAAAATTGAAAAAAGAGTAATGGCTTATAATGAAAAAATCAATTCTCTACGTGACACAAATCAATCATTATCGGGTTCTTTACAAGAAGCTAATGATGAAAAATTAGTTTTAGTAGATGATAATTTAATTGTTATTTCAAAGAATTCACGAGACAAAATGAATGCAACCTTAGCTAAGTTGCCTCCAGATGAATTAGCAGGTGCACAAACGCTTAAAGACTCTATAAACTTAGCCGTATCTTATAATTTAAGAAAATCAATAAGCACTAGTGATTTTGAAGGTGATGCTGATATACATGTAGGTATTGACAAAACGGTAGTCATGATATCAGTTGCCGATAACCTGTTATTTAGAACAGCTAGCTATAAGGTTAACCCTAAAGCCCATACACTTTTACAAAAATTAGCTAATGTTATTAATTCAGAACCTAGTATGGATGT
>JAOZLL010000077.1 GCA_029934835.1 Flavobacteriaceae bacterium
CAATTTGATACATGCCCAATAGGGCTAAAATAAAGGCGCCTGAAATACCAGGTAAAATCATGGCACATATTGCAAGTGATCCAGACAATATAAGATAAAATGCACTCGGATTCACACCTACTACTGGTTGCAATTGTGTAATAAAATAGGCAAAAGCTATCCCAACTCCAAGTGATAGAAAGGTAACAATATTCCACTTTTCAATTTGTTTCCCTACAAATAATATACTAGCTAGTACTAATCCAAAAAAGAAAGACCAAACCAAAACAGGATATGCCTGAAGGAGATGACTTAAAATTTTTGCCAAAGACAACACACTAATTAAAATTCCTACAAATAAAGACAACAAAAAATTTCCATTAATACTTTCCCATACTTTTTTAAACCCATTTTCTTTAAAGGTTTTTAGAAGTTTAAAATTTATTGCATTAATGCTTTCAAGTAACTCATCATAAATACCAGAGATAAAAGCGATGGTTCCACCAGATACTCCAGGAACTACATCAGCTGCACCCATAGCTATCCCTTTTAAAGTGATTATTAGGTAATCAAATAATTTGCGATTTCGCATTAGGAATCTAACGTTTTTGAATTATTAATTGGTGGAATTTCTAAATTGCTGTACTATATTTTTTACAACTGAACTATTATGAACTACTGGAAACAAACTTTGGAATTCTCTGTATTTTTTGACATTAATACGTAAAGCATTTTGTAAGTGTGTAATGCCTAAATTATTACTATTTATTGAGAAATAAAGTCCACTAAGTCGGTATTCTAGCTCAGCATACTTATGAAAGTAAATCTCTGCTCTAAATAAGGCTTTTATTGCTCCTTTATAATCGCCAACAAAATAATAAGCATCAGATAAAGCTAAATGAATTCCTAAAGAATTATCATCTAAATCTAAACACTTTTGAAAAGCTTTTGCCGCTTCTGCAAAAAAGGCAATCTTTAAATTAGTTTCTGCATAAATTTTCCAATACTTAGGGTTTTCATCATCAATATTAATAAGTTGATTGATATAAAACAAGACTTTTTGATAGTCTTCCTTTTGAAAGTACAAATCTGCTAAAGCAATTAATGGCTTGTCTAAGAATGGATCTTGTTCATTAGATTTAAGGTAATATTCTTTAGCCTTTTCTATATTATTTAATTCTCGAAAACAGCTTCCTATTCGCAAATAAGCAAAGGCTGTAGGATCATCTAACTCAATCGTAAGTAAATAGTTAGCAATTGCCTCATCATAACGTTTTAATGATTCTAATGTTTTTGCTTTTTCTATATAAGCTCCGATAAATTGTTCATCTATTAAAATGGCATAATCATAGGCTTTTAAAGCTTCAATATCATCATTTATTATGTTATACTGCCTTCCTAATTGATGCCAAGCTGTTTCGCTAAAGGGTTCTTTATCAATATATTGTTTTAAGAATTGGATAGCTTCTTTGGGCTGATCCAACATATCATAGCAATACACTACATTAAATAAAGTAGTGAAATCTGCTGGATCTATTTCTAAGCAGTTTCTAAAATACAATAAGGCTCTTTCAAAATCCTCAAGAAATAAATACTCCATTGCAATTAGAGACAATACATCTAAATTATTTTCCTCAGAAAATTCTAAAGCTTTTTCTAAAAGATCTATGGATTCTTGATGTAATTCTTGTTTTGACAACAACATTGCCTTTTGTATAAAAACCTCTTCGTTTGTTGGCTCAAGTGCTTGAATTTCATCTAAAAGTTGAATTACTTCTGAAAAACGTTCTTCTAAAATAAGGAGTTCAGCTTTTAACAAACGTAAGCCAATAGTATCAGGATGTTGCTCTAAACTTAAGTCAATGGCTTTTTTTGCAAGATTGATTTTTCCACTATCAATATAATAATGAATTATACGCTCAAAGTCTACTGAGTCAAAAAAGTACACATTATCCGTTTTAAGCATTTTCTCAAAACGCTTTAAACTCTGATCGTTATGTTCTTCAAAGTGCAAATCCATACTTAAAAATAAATTACAAATCTCATAAAAAACAAATACCAAATCCTTAGAAATATAATTTGTTTCGTTCTTAATTTGTCTATTGTCCTTACATGGTTTAAAAGTACAATAAGCCGATTGCAATGTACAAAAAACTATTTTTACTTTTTAACAAAGTAATGAACACTACAACAAGCTCATCTCGGCTACGCTCAATGACCTATATTCAGTCATCAGACATCCGTCATTTACAAAAATCAACTAATATTAGCCCAAACACCTGTTCTTCTATCTATCTCTACAAAAGTTTGTAAGATGTTTTTATTTTTTGGAAGGCTTAAGTTAGGATCCTTTCTTAAAATATCTTGGGCTGTATATCGTGCTATTTTAAGGATACTGCTGTCTTTTATAATGTCTGCAATTTTAAGATTTAGCACACCACTTTGTTGTGTTCCCATTAGATTTCCTGGACCGCGTAGTTTTAGATCAACCTCTGCAATAACAAATCCATCACTAGTTTCTACCATTGTTTTAAGTCTTGTTTTTGCATTATCAGAGAGTTTGTGACTTGCCATTAAAATACAAAAACTTTGGTCAGCTCCACGACCAACTCTTCCACGAAGTTGATGCAATTGTGATAGTCCAAATTTCTCTGCACTTTCAATAATCATCACACTTGCGTTGGGAACATTAACACCGACTTCTATTACGGTTGTTGCTACTAAAATTTGTGTTTTTCCTTCTACAAACTGTTGCATTTCATAGTCTTTATCGGCTGGTTTCATTCTGCCGTGTAGAATGCTCACTTGATAATTTGGTCGTGGAAACTCACGTGAAATACTTTCATATCCATCCATTAAATCTTTATAATCAAATGCATCTGATTCTTCAATTAAAGGATAGACAACATACACTTGCCTGCCTTTTGCTATTTCTTCTTTCATAAACTGAAAAACAGATAAACGCTGTGTATCATAACGTAAAGCCGTTTTTATTTCTTTTCGCCCTGGTGGCAATTCATCTATTATTGAAATATCTAAATCACCATAAACACTCATAGCCAACGTTCTTGGTATTGGCGTAGCTGTCATCACTAAAATATGCGGTGGCAATGTATTTTTTTTCCACATTTTGGCCCGTTGTGCCACACCAAAACGATGTTGTTCATCAATGACAACTAATCCTAGATTTTTAAATCTTACCTTATCCTCAATCAAAGCATGCGTTCCTATGAGAATATGCAACTGACCATTTTCAAGGTTTTCGTGTATTACTCTTCTTGCTTTTGTCTTAACACTACCCGTTAAAAGGCTGACATTTGCCGGCATGTCACCTAAAAGTTCAACGATTGCATTGAAATGCTGATTTGCTAAAATTTCTGTTGGTGCCATAATGGCAACTTGATAGCCATTATCTAAAGCAATCAAAGCAGATAACAAGGCGACAATTGTTTTTCCTGATCCTACATCGCCTTGTAATAATCGATTCATTTGTGCATGGGAACCGACATCCTTTCGTATTTCTTTTAAGACTTTTTTTTGTGCTTTGGTCAAAGAAAATGGCAAATGATCTTTATAGAATGTATTAAAAAAATCACCAACATTTTCAAATATATTTCCTTTAATTTTCTTTTTTCTAACCAGATTTTTTCTAACTAATTGCAGTTGAATATAAAACAACTCTTCTAGCTTTAAACGATATCTTGCCTTGGCTAATTTTTCTTGACTTTCAGGAAAATGGACTTGAAATAAAGCTTCATTTTTAGAAATGAGATTGTGCTCTTGCATGATCTCATTTGAAAGCGTTTCCTTAAACTTCCCTTTAAAATCAATAAAAAGTTGCTGAACTATCTTTTGAATTACTCTATTTGAAACACCTCTTTTTCCTAATACTTCTGTAGATGGATAAACAGGTTGTAATGCTGATTGCAATGACTTTTTATAAGCTGCTACCGACTCCATCTCAGGATGTGGCATCGAAAATGTGTTTTTAAAATGACTCACCTTTCCAAAAATCACATAAGGTGTTTGTAATTTCAGGTTTTCTTTTATCCATTTTACCCCACGAAACCAAACCAACTCCATACTACCGGTATCATCTGAAAATGTTGCAACCAATCTACTTCCTCGTTTTTGCCCAACAGTATGCAATCCTGTAATCTGACCGACAAGTTGTACTTCAGCTTGGGTATCTTGTAAATCTTTTATCTTATAAAACTGCGTTCTGTCAATATACCTATTAGGAAAGAAATTCATTAAATCGCCCAAAGTACTTAAGCCTAATTCTTTTCGTAAAAGATCGGCTCTAGCAGGACCAACTCCTTTTAAATAAGAAATTTTTGTATGTAATGGATTGGTGTACATTTTATGGTAACGAATGTAAAAAAAAGGAATGATTTAAACTTTAAGTTTTGATATTATTTTAAGCACAAGAATCGTAACTTTGCAATCATAATTTTTTTTATTTATACTAATTATCAAATATCTTTTCAATGAAAAATACTGCATTAACCCATATACATGAATCTTTAGGTGCAAAAATGGTTGAATTTACAGGATATAATATGCCTGTACAATATGATGGTGTCAATAATGAACATCTTGCTGTGAGAAATAGTATTGGTGTTTTTGATGTATCACACATGGGAGAATTTCATTTAAAAGGTGAAAATGCCTTAGCTTTAATTCAAAAAATTACCTCAAATGATGCATCAAAATTGTATAATGGACGTGTTCAATATTCTTGTCTACCCAATAATGATGGTGGAATTGTTGATGATTTATTAGTTTATCGTATTGCTGATGACGAATATATGCTCGTTGTTAATGCATCAAATATGCAAAAAGATTGGGATTGGATTAGCCAACACAACGACTTAGGTGTAAAAATGACAAACTCATCTGATGGAATGTCGTTATTAGCGATTCAAGGACCTAATGCTGCTAAAGCCATGCAATCGTTGACAGATGTTGATTTAGAAAACATGAAGTATTACACCTTTGAGATTGGTGCTTTTGCTGGATTAGATGATATCATTATTTCAGCTACTGGATATACCGGAAGTGGCGGTTTTGAGATTTATATGAAAAACGATCAGGCTGAAGCAATTTGGAATGCTGTTTTTAAAGTAGGTGCTGCTTATGACATCAAACCTTGTGGATTGGCTTCGCGTGACACTTTACGTTTAGAAATGGGTTTCTGTTTATATGGAAATGATATTAACGATACCACTTCTCCAATAGAAGCTGGTCTGGGTTGGATTACTAAATTTACCAAAGATTTTGTAAACTCTGAAAACTTAAAAGCACAAAAAGAAAACGGGATTACTCGTAAATTAGTAGGCTTTACCATGCAAGAAAGAGCTATTCCTCGTCATGATTATCCTATCGTTGATGCTGATGGCAACAACATTGGTGTCGTTACTTCTGGAACTATGAGTCCTTCATTAGGAATTGGAATTGGTATGGGTTATGTCACCAAAGAAAACAGTAAAATAGATTCTGAGATTTATATACAAATTCGTAAAAAAACAGTATTGGCTAAAGTGGTGAAATTGCCTTTTTATAAAGGGTGATTTTTTTACCACTAAGTTGCTGAGACGCTGAGATGCAAAGAAAAATAATATAAAAACAACTCCTAGATAAATCTTTGAGTTGTTTTTTGGTTTAACTCCTAAATTTCCTTTCTGCATATTGTCCTAAATAATAAAAAGCTAGAATGGGTATTAAAGCAAATTTTGAATATTTTTCTAATAGTTCAAATTGATTAAGAATTAGTAATAATATTGCTATCATTACAATTACCAATAGGTTAAAGGTTTCTTTTTTCATTGTTTACTCACTATTTTAAAAATCCAATTAACAAAATACTATTCATTAATAAACTCCCAAGTACCTACTGCTGTTCGTTGATACCAAGCCAAAACTGCCTTATTCCCTTTATACACACTTAAGGTATACCATTCTCCAGCAGGTAATTGATCAGAACCATAAATTTGGGCTTGAAACACTATACTTATCATTTCCTCATTATTAACTCTTGTCCTATATACAAACCTCCTAGAATACTCTTTTCCTTCGTATGTTTTAGTAATAACACCTTGTTTATCGTTATTTATATAAACACTTACCTCATAAGGCTTTGATTGGTCACCTCCATAATGAGCAGTTAAGTTAGCAATAAAAGGTTTCTCAATACTTGGAGTGTCACAACCAGTACAACAACCATCCATCTTTATTAAATAAAAAACAAGTATTGCAATTACAATAATGCCAATAATTCCTTTTGATGATCTTGTTGAATTTGCCATGATTAAAAGTATTTGGTTTAAGTTTTAATATTATTCTTTCAGCTGTTTTTTTAATATACTCATTTAAGCGAGTTTATTCTAAAAAAACTATAAATTATCCTTTATATATTGTTCAAATTCATTTCTTTCTTTAAGCTCAATATATTTTTCAATTTCTTTAACTGTATTTTTAATGTATCGTTGTTTTTTAAATACCTTTCGATTCTTATTATATAATTCAATTACAGCTTCAACACCAGCAATATTTTTTTGGAGTTTATTATCAAAATCTTTATTTTCAATTGAATATTTGACCATTCCTCCTGTAAAAATCACAATACAATCTGCAGAATCATAGAATGTAGCTATTTCATTTGAGGTATTAAAAACAAAATAAGGATTATTTGAAACCCAATTAAAAATGAATGCAGTTATACGATTTCGTACTTTTAAATCTTTATCAATTGGATGATTCATTAACCAATTAACTGCATCTACAACATTATTTTCATATTTAATATAATCCTCTTTAGAATTAATTTTATCTCTTGTAGGTATTTCAAAATTTTGTGAAATAGAATTTAGTATACTAAAGAATACTAAAAATACTAATATTGATTTTTTCATTTAGTGATTTTTTCGAGTTAAATAATTACTCACTACAACTTATTCGAACCACACTATTCAACAATCCCTACTTCTTATTATCTAAAAAACTCAATAAAGCTAGTTCATAACTCTGCAGACCAAAACCGGCAATTACACCTTTGGCGTGTGCAGAAATATAGGAATTATGCCGAAAAGACTCTCGTGCCCAAACATTAGAAATATGTACTTCAATAACGGGTGTTTTTATAGCTTTTACGGCATCACCTATTCCAACTGAAGTATGTGTATAAGCTGCTGCGTTTAGGATAATGCCATCATACGTATAACCTACTTCTTGTAGTTTATCGATAATCTCACCTTCGATATTAGATTGAAAATATGAAAATTGAATATTGGGATAATTATCTTGCAGATTTTTAAAAAAAGCATCAAAAGAAACTGCTCCATAAATTTCAGGCTCTCTTTTTCCTAAGAGATTAATATTTGGTCCATTTATTATAGCAATTCTAGTCAAAATATTATTTTATTGAAAACTAAATCCAAAGGATAATTGAGCTGTTCCGTTTTTTAGTACGGTATCAACATCTAAATCTGTTTTAAATGCATTTAACAATCCGTAATTGTAACGAAGGCTAATATAAAAACCCGTTTTTGTTAAATAACCTAAACCTAAAGTTGCTCCAAAATCAAAAACTTGTGTGTCATCTTTTAGATCTATACTTGAAGCTTCTTGTCCATAAAATGTGGAGAAAAAACCATCTTTTTCTACCTCTCTTGCACTTAAAAGATAGGCAACTTCTGGACCGAGTTCAATGCTAATTTCTTTAGTAACATAATATTTTACAATTATAGGCAGTGATAGGTACTTATAAACATGAGAATTTCTATAATCATCATTATCAGAATGTGTAAATCGAGAACCTTTTATCGAGTACAATAATTCGGGTTGTAACGAGAAAAAATCAGTAAAAACAACCTCTGCAAAAACACCAAAATGAGAAGAGAATTGCATTTTACTCGTATCATTAAATCCTTCAGCATCATCACCTGAAGCCATTAAATGTGAAACATTTAATCCTACTTTTGGTCCAAAATATATGTCTTGTGCATGTAATAGATTTACAGCTAAAAAACTAAATAAGACAATTAATACTTTTTTCTTCATTTGATTAAATATTTAAATAAAATTTATAGTGTACTAATAAACTTTTCTATTTACTAAAAACACTATTAAAAATTAGCAAGTAACAAAGTTACATATTTTGTGTGAAATAATTATAATCATTAATCACAACTTCAACAAAATCAATTGGTAATAAATCGGTGGTTATTCCTGTTATACTAATAATTTTATGGTGTAATTTATTTATTACACTATGCTTATTCACTCGTTTAGCCCTAAAAAAAAGTTCTTTTATGGTTTGAATATCTTTATCACTTAACATGGTAACTTGCGGAAAAGTAGCTTGATAATCATCTGGGATATCCGTGATTAATGTATTGTGAATTCCAATACGTTTTTTTTCACTTATAACAGTTGTCCCAGCTGCCATATCACCAAGACGTTGCCCTTTCCCATTGAGTAAAATAGTCAATAAGGCTATTGAACCAGTAGAGACACTTATATCAATTATTCGCATAACCCAACGCAATAAATAACTACCAAAAGTAGGTTTAGACCCATCAATTTTTACTACTCTAATTTTATTGACATATTTGCCTGGCGTTTGCCCATTCATAAAGGTTTCAAATAGCAAACTATAGAAAAAAACAGGAAGTCCCATTAAAACCCACATAATTGATAGATCAAATGAAGTCTCTAAATCTAATGCACTCAAAATAACAATTATTAGTATATAATATGCTATAATCACAAGAGCATCAATAAAATAGGATCCTATTCTTGTACTAACATTAGCCACATTTTGTTGGATGCTTACATTTTGTGCGGTTTCAATTTGAAAATTATCCATTTATTATATTAAATTTGGGGCAAATATACAAAGTTGAAAGTTGAAAGTTGAAAGTTGAAAGTTGAAAGTTGAAAGTTGAAAGTT
>JAOZLL010000030.1 GCA_029934835.1 Flavobacteriaceae bacterium
GCAGAAGAAGAAAAACAGGCTGCACTAGTTGCACAACAGGAAGTTGTAAAAAAAGCACGTCAAGAACGTATTAATAAAGCCCAAGAAACTGCTGAAAGAATACGAGTTGAAGAAGAAGCTAGCAAACAAGCAGAAGAAGAAAAACAGGCTGTAATTGTTGCGCAACAGGAAATTGTGAACAAAGAACGTCAAGAACGTATCGACAAAGAACAAGAAACTGCTGAAAGGCTACGAGTTGAGGCAGAAGCAAGTGATAAAGTTGAAACAAAAAAAATAGCAGAAGAAAAAGATGATTATATACAAGCTAAAATGATAGCTCAACAAGAAATCATAAACAAAGAGCGTCAAAAACGTATTGATAAAGCTCAAGAGACGGCGAACAAACTCCGCATTAAAGCTGAAACTAGTAAACAAGTTGAAGCAGAAAAACAGGCTACACTAGTTGCGCAACAGGAAGTTGTAAACAAAGCACGTCAAGAACGTATAAACAAAGCTCAGGAAACTGCTGAGAAACTCCGTATCGAAGCTGAAACAATGAAACAAGCTGAAGCAGTAAAACAGACTGCGCTAGTTGCACAACAGGAAGTTGTAAACAAAGAACGTCAAGAACGTATAAACAAAGCTCAGGAAACTGCTGAGAAACTCCGTATCGAAGCTGAAGCAGTAAAACAAGATGAAGCAGTAAAACAAGCTGAACTTCTTGCACAACAGGAGGTTGTAAACAAAGAACATCAAGAACGTATTAATAAAGCACAAGAAACTGCTGAAAGAATACGAGTTGAAGAAGAGGCTAATAAACAAGTAGAAGAAGAAAAACAAGCTGAACTTCTTGCACAACAAAAAATTGTAAACGAAGAACATCAAAAACGTATTGATAAAGCACAAGAAACTGCTGAAAGAATACGAGTTGAAGAAGAAGCTAATAAACAAGCAGAAGAAGAAAGACAAGTTGAACTTCTTGCACAACAGGAAGTTGTAAACAAAGAACATCAAAAACGTATTGATAAAGCACAAGAAATTGCTGAAAGAATACGAGTTGAAGAAGCTAATAACCAAGCAGAAGAAGAAAGACAAGCTGAACTTCTTGCACAACAGGAAGTTGTAAACAAAGAACATCAAGAACGTATTGATAAAGCTCAGGAAACTGCTGAAAGGATACGAGTTGAAGAAGAAGCTATTAAACAAGAAGAAAAACAAGCTGAACTTCTTGCACAACAAAAAACCACCGATAAACTAAAACATGACACGGAGGTCAAGGAAGAAGTAGATAGAAATAATAAAGAAATTTCACTAAAAGAAGAGACTTCAACCAATGAAACAGAAAGATGTGCAAGAGATATTAATGGAGTTATTCAAAGCAGCACTAGTTTTATTACACTGTCAGGAGCAACGGTCGATATGTACTTTGATGGGCAAAATATTGAAACAACTAACACGGATGAAAATGGAGAATTTCATTTTAATAATGTAGATTGTAATACAGAATATACATTAATTTGTTTCAAAAAAGATTATAATAATATTGCAAAAGCAGTTATTGATACAGAATTTGTCCCTAATCAAGTGGTTCTTCTTTTAGATCCTGATCCTGAGGTTATTGTTCAGAAAGTAATTATTGAGGAAAAAGAAGTAGAAATCGCGACTATACCTATTCAAAAAGAAAAACCAATAGAGCAGAATATTGACAAAACTATTATTGAAGAAGAAGTTACAGTTGAAATCAATGAAGATAATAATGAAATTGAAACCGAAGAAATAGTTCAAACTAAAGAACCCAAAATTGAAACACCAAAAATAATAAATAGAATAATTCAATTAAATCCTATTTATTTTGATTTAGATGAACACTATTTAACATTACCTGCTAGAAGAGAGTTGGATAAAATTATTGTTCTGATGATTCAAAATCCGACAATGATTATAGAGTCTGGATCTCATACAGACACACGAGGACCTTTTGATTATAACTTAACACTTTCTGAAAAACGTTCTCAAGAAGCTGTTGGGTATCTTATTGCTAATGGCATTGACCAAGATAGAGTGTCTGGAAGAGGTTATGGTGAAACAATACCTTTAAACCACTGTTTAGATGGTGTTAGGTGTTCGGAATCTCAACATTTGGAAAATCGTAGAACAGAATTTATTGTGTTAAAGCAATAGATATTTTAGATCTAATTTTTCTAATCGACAAAATTTATAAGGCAACCAATTGGTTGCTTTTTTTGTTGTTTCTAAATGCATATTTTTATGTAATTTTGCACATCATTTGAAAAATAAGGAAATGAACCAAAAGTTTACAGAGTATAAACAATTGAATTTAACGCAAGTAGCAGACGAAATACTATCTTTTTGGGAAGATCATGATATTTTTCAAAAAAGTATTGATACGCGTGATAGCAAAAAACCCTTTATATTCTTTGAAGGACCTCCATCTGCAAATGGTTTACCCGGTATTCACCATGTTATTGGTCGAACGGTAAAAGATATTTTTGCACGTTATAAAACCTTACAAGGTTATCAAGTTAAACGTAAAGCAGGCTGGGATACACATGGCCTACCTGTAGAGCTTGGAGTTGAAAAAGAATTAGGAATCACCAAAGAAGATATTGGTACTAAAATCAGTATAGACGATTACAATAAGGCATGTAAAGAATCCGTAATGCGTTATACCGATATCTGGAACGATTTAACTAAACGTATCGGTTATTGGGTAGATATGAAAGATCCTTACATTACCTACAAGCCTAAATATATGGAGACTGTTTGGTGGCTTCTCAAACAAATGTATAATAAAGGTTTGATGTATAAAGGTTACACCATTCAACCTTATTCACCTAAAGCAGGAACAGGCTTAAGCACACATGAGTTAAATCAACCTGGTTGTTATAAAGATGTTACTGACACTACTATTGTAGCTCAGTTTAAAGTCGAAAGAAATTCTTTCAAAGACTTACCTTTTAGTTATTATTCAAATAATACTGAACTTGTCGATGGTCATGCTGAGCTTGTCGAAGCACACTTCCTAGCATGGACAACAACACCGTGGACACTGCCTTCAAATACAGCATTAACAGTTGGTAAAAAGATCGATTATGTATTGGTGAAAACTTTTAACCAATATACTTTTAAGCCCATTAATGTCATTCTAGCAAAAGCTTTAGTTGGAAAACAATTTGGTAAAAAGTATTTTCAAATACAAACTGATGAAGAAATCAATACATACAAATCAGCCGATAAGAAAATTCCTTTCCTAATTTTAGATGAATGTAAAGGAGCTGACCTTATTGATATCCGATTTGAACAATTAATGCCTTATGCGCAACCCTACCAAAATCCAGAAAATGCTTTTAGAGTAATTGCAGGAGATTTTGTAACGACTGAAGATGGGACAGGAATTGTACATACTGCTCCAACTTTTGGACAAGATGATGCCATGGTTGCCAAAAAAGCGACACCAGAAGTACCACCTTTATTAGTGTTAGATGAGAATGATAATCCAGTTCCTTTAGTAGATCTACAAGGTAGATTCACTAAAGACATGGGTGAATATGCAGGTCGTTATGTAAAGAATGAATATTATAATGAGGGAGAAGCTCCAGACAAATCAGTAGATATTGATATTGCTATTCAGCTAAAGTTTGAAAACAAAGCTTTTCATGTTGAAAAACATCAACATAATTATCCACATTGTTGGCGCACTGATAAGCCCGTTCTATATTATCCTTTAGATTCTTGGTTTATCAAAATAACAGAGAAAAGAGATCGGTTATACGAACTCAATCAAGAGATAAACTGGAAACCTAAATCAACAGGTGTTGGTCGTTTTGGCAATTGGTTACAAAACGCCAATGATTGGAACCTTTCTAGATCTCGTTTTTGGGGCGTTCCATTACCTATTTGGAGAACTGAAGATGGAACAGAAGAAATCCTAATAGGTTCGGTTGAAGAACTTATTCAAGAAATGCAAAAATCAGTAGCCAAAGGCTTTATGGATAAGATCCTTTTTGATGATTTTGTATTGGGTGACATGAGTAATACCAATTATGAAAAAATTGATTTACACAAGAATATTGTAGATAAAATTACCTTAGTTTCCCCATCTGGATTACCGATGAAACGTGAAGCTGATTTAATTGATGTTTGGTTCGATTCAGGGGCGATGCCCGTAGCACAATGGCATTATCCATTTGAAAATAAAGACCTAATAGAAAATAAATTAGAAAGGCAAGCCGATTTTATTGCCGAAGGAGTAGATCAAACACGCGGTTGGTTCTATACACTTCATGCAATTTCAGGTTTAGTTTTTGATTCTGTGGCCTATAAAAATGTAGTCTCCAATGGTTTAGTCTTAGACAAATTTGGAAAAAAAATGTCTAAACGTTTGGGTAATGCCATTGATCCATTTACCACATTAGATAAATATGGTCCAGATGCCATTAGATGGTATATGATTTGGAATGCCAATCCGTGGGATAATTTAAAATTTGATTTGGATGGTATTGACGAGGTACGACGTAAGTTTTTCGGCACATTATATAATACTTATTCTTTCTTTTCTCTATATGCAAACTTAGATAAATTTACCTATGAAGAAAATGATATTCCTTTAGAAAAACGGGCAGAAATTGATCGTTGGGTTTTATCTGAACTACATTCTTTAATCAAAAATGTAACTAATTTTTATGAAGAGTATGAGCCAACTAAAGCTGCAAGAGCCATTCAATATTTTGTAACAGAGCATTTGAGTAACTGGTTTGTTCGTTTAAGTAGAAGACGTTTTTGGAAAGGTGACTATGCTCAAGATAAAATATCTGCTTACCAGACTCTATATACCAGTATGTTAACGGTTGCAAAATTAGCATCTCCAATAGCTCCTTTCTTTATGGATCGATTGTATAAAGACCTCACACAGATTAATGCAAAAGAGAATTTAGAATCAGTTCATTTAACAACTTTTCCAACTTATGATGATCGCTTTATTGATATAGTATTAGAACATAAAATGGAGAAAGCCCAGCTTATTGCCTCAATGACTTTGTCTTTGCGCCAAAAGGAAAAAATAAAAGTACGTCAACCTTTGCAACGCATCATGATTCCTGTTCAGAATGAAGAAGAACGTATCCAAATCGAAGCTGTTCAAGATCTGATAAAAGCTGAGGTTAATGTAAAAGAAATCCAATTGTTAGATGATGCCTCTGGTGTATTGGTGAAGCAAATAAAACCAAATTTCAAAGTTTTAGGACCTCGTTTTGGGAAAGACATGAAATTAGTTGCTAGTGCAGTTATGCAATTGTCACAAGAAGAAATAGCAGCTTTTGAAAGCAATAAATTACATACTATTCGTGTTAATGAGAAACAAATAGAACTTTTATTAGACGAAGTTGAGATTACGACTAAAGATATAGATGGTTGGTTAGTAGCAAATCAAGACAATACAACAGTTGCCTTAGATGTAACAATTACACCTGAACTAAAAGAAGAAGGTATTGCTCGAGAATTGGTAAATAGAATTCAAAACCACAGAAAAAACTCTGGATTTGAAGTAACTGATAGAATTGATATTCAATTTTCTAGGAATGAATTAGTTGAAAAAGCAATACAAATAAATCAAGAGTATATTAAAGTGGAAACATTAGCAAATAGTATTATATTTGCGGGAAATATAAAAAATGGAATAGAGATTGTGTTTGATGATATTAAGATACTAATGCAAGTATCAAAATCATAAGTAAGCATCAAATATTTTTATAATATTAACACGAGTAATACGTGTTAAATAGTAACTAAATAAATCTTTCTACCAAAAATAGAAAGTCATAAAGAATATGCAAGAGCCAAAAGTAAATTATTCAGAAAAAGATTTAGCTGAATTCAAAGAAATAATCGAAAAAAAAATTATGCAAGCTGAAAAAGATTTAGCCTTGTTAGAAAGTGCTTATAAAAATGATAGCGATAACAGTACAAATGATACTGCTCCTACATTTAAGTCATTTGATGAAGGTTCTAAAACCATGTCTAAAGAGGCAAATGTACAGCTAGCAATTCGTCAAGAAAAATTTATTCGTGATTTAAATAATGCATTACTTCGTATAGAAAATAAAGTATATGGCATTTGCCGTGTTACTGGAAAGCTAATTAATAAAGAACGTCTTAAATTAGTACCTCATGCAACTTTAAGCATAGAAGCTAAAAACCGTCAATCACTTTTATAAGGATTTTAATCTAGCTAAATAATAAAACTGCACTTTGAAAAAAGCTCTTGTAATTATATTCTTAATTTTAGTAATTGATCAAATTTCTAAAATATATGTAAAAACTCACTTTGAATTAAGTGAGAGTATTCAAGTAATGGGTTTGGATTGGTTCCAGATTTACTTCGTCCAAAATAATGGAATGGCTTGGGGAACTGAGTTTGGAGGGAAAATAGGAAAACTAATACTAACACTCTTTAGATTAATAGCCGTCACAGGCATTGGATACTGGTTATACAACTCTATCAAAGAAAAAAAGCATTTAGTCTTACTAGTTGCTATCTCATTTATCCTTGCAGGAGCTTTAGGAAATATTATAGATTCCTTATTTTACGGATTGATTTTTAATGATCCACAACATGGTGTGGCAACCTTGTTTTCTGAAGACAATTATGGAACACTCTTTCACGGAAAAGTAGTTGATATGTTTTATTTCCCAATTTGGAGAGGAGAATTTCCTTCCTGGATACCCAAATATGGCGGACAACCATTTACTTTTTTTAATGCCATTTTTAATGTAGCTGACTCCGCTATAACTATTGGAGTAACTTTATTAATCTTATTTAATAAAAAAGCATTCCCAAATGAGAATATAGCAACCGATACAATATACGTTGAAAGTAGTATCAATTAAGAAGTTGTCTGAAAATTAGTCAATACTTCGTATCTTTGCCCAACATCAATATAATATAACCTTATGGATTACGGAAAGGAATTTAGAGATTTCGCAACAAAACATCACGGAATTAGTAGTATGCATTACGATAAAATAATCAGTAGTGTAACACCATATATCATTGAAGAACGTCAACTAAACGTAGCACAAATGGATGTGTTTTCCCGTTTAATGATGGACAGAATTATATTCTTAGGTACTGCAATCGACGATCATGTTGCCAATATTATTCAAGCACAGCTATTGTTTTTATCAAGTGTAGATTCTGATAAAGATATTTCAATTTATATGAATACTCCAGGAGGTAGTGTTTATGCTGGTTTAGGAATTTATGATACCATGCAATTCATAAAACCTGATGTTGCCACTATTTGCACAGGAATGGCTGCTTCTATGGGAGCAGTTTTAATGGTAGCAGGTACTAAAGGGAAACGCTCAGCCTTACCACATTCTCGTATAATGATTCACCAACCTATGGGTGGCGCACAAGGACAAGCTAGTGATATTGAAATTACCGCTCGTGAAATCCTCAAGTTAAAAGATGAATTATATGAAATCATAGCAAAGCATTCTGGTCAAAAAGTAGATAAAATATTTGCAGATTCTGATAGAGATTATTGGATGAAAGCTGAAGAAGCTAAAAAATATGGAATGATTGATGAAATTTTAATGCATTCATAATAAATGTCAAAAAAAGAAAACATACAATGTTCCTTTTGTGGACGAGATAAAGCAGAAACAGATGTTTTAATTGCAGGATTAGATGCACATATTTGTGACCGATGTATCGAACAGGCACATCAAATTGTTCTTGAAGAAACATCAGATAAGGAGTTATTAGATGCTAGAAAACTTGAGTTTGATATAAAAAAGCCAAAAGAGATTAAGGAATTTTTAGATCAGTATATGATTGGTCAAACCGCAACAAAAAGAGCAATGGCTGTTGCCGTTTATAATCACTACAAACGCTTGTTGCAAGAAAAAGATGATGATAATGAGGTCGAAATAGAAAAATCTAATATTATACTGGTAGGAGAAACAGGAACAGGTAAAACTCTGATTGCCAGAACAATTGCTAGAATGTTAAGTGTTCCTTTTGCCATTGTTGATGCAACCGTTTTAACCCAAGCTGGTTATGTTGGCGAAGATGTAGAAACTATATTAACAAGACTTTTACAAGCTGCTGATTATGATGTAGAAAAAGCACAAATGGGCGTTGTGTTTATTGATGAAATTGATAAAATTGCTCGAAAAGGTGATAACCCTTCTATAACTCGTGATGTTAGTGGTGAAGGTGTGCAACAAGCCTTATTAAAACTTTTAGAAGGATCTATTGTTAATGTACCACCAAAAGGAGGTCGAAAACATCCAGAACAAAAATTTGTTGAAATTGACACGACTAATATTTTATTTATTGCAGGAGGAGCTTTTTCTGGAATCGATAAGGCAATTAGCAAACGTTTAAATATGCAAGCAGTTGGCTATAATGCTCTAAAAAATGGAGATCAAATCGATAAGGAAAATATGTTACAATATATTATCCCAAAAGATTTAAAAGAATATGGGTTGATACCTGAGATTATCGGTCGTTTACCAGTTTTGAGTTATATGAATCCGTTAGATGCTAAAACCCTACGAGCTATTCTTACAGAACCTAAAAATGCGATTACGAAGCAATACCAGAAACTTTTTGATATAGATGAAGTTGAATTAACTTTTGCAGATGATGCACTTGATTATATTGTAGATAGAGCTATTGAGTATAAGTTAGGAGCGCGTGGTCTACGATCTTTATGCGAATCGATTCTTACTGATGCTATGTTTGAAATGCCAAGTAATGATGATAAAAAATTAAATATAACTCGTGAATATGCATCTCATAAATTGACAAAAACTACCCTACAAAAACTTAGAGCTGCTTCTTAGTTGTCTATATCTTTGTTTGTAAACTACGATCACAATTAATATTAACTAAAAACAGATTCTCAGACACATCTAGTATTTTGATACTATTTTTATAACAGATAAGACTTGCTAGATTTTCCAGTTTATTAATATCTAAAGAAGTTAATTTATTGCAGTCACATTTAATGAGTTTTAATGCTGTGTTATTTCTTAAATCTAACTCTTGTAGTAAATTTTTAGAGGTGTATAAAGTAGATAACTCACTATTATTTGAGGTGTCTAATTTCTTCAATAGATTATTAGATACATCTAAAACTTCTAATTGCTTGTTATCTGTAATTTTTAAATAGTCAAGTTGATTGTTATTACAGTCTAAAAAAATCAAAGATAGGCTATCTGAAAAATCAATTGATTGTATCAAATTATTACCACAATTAACATAAATAAGATTAAGATTACCCTTAGTTAATATTTTAGTTATTTGATTATTTTGGCAATATAAAAATGCTAGATTTTTATTGAATGAAAGATCAATAGAACCTGTAATAAGATTATTCGAAATGTTTAAGCTAGTAATATTAACAAATGCTTCAATACCTGCTAGATCTGTAATATTAGAGTTTTGTAAATCTAAATCGAAGTATTTTTGAGCATCTAGAGTCGAAATTGTACCATTTAAGCCATTAGTATCAATGCCAAGTGCAATTAATTTTTTCTCAAAATTTTCATCTTTAATCTCTGTTGCGATTCCGTAAAAACCATTCAGAATGATAAGTAATAAACTAATTAGAATTGAATTTTTCATATTTTTTTACTTTTTCTTGTTAAATCAGGGAGTGATTCTTTTATCATAGCAATTTTTTGTCCCCCAAAATAATTTACCACAAAGATAAACTAAGCTAAGCCATTGAGATTTACTATTGTATAATTGGTAACAAATAGTTTATAACCAACCTAAATTGTAGGATGTATTGAATATCCTATATTTTTAAAACAGAGAATAAATAAAAAAAATGCTTTTTTAAACTCAATTAGGTTTTAACCTCAGTTCGGTATTGTCTAACAAAAAAAAGCCTACCTAAAAGGTAAGCTTTTAATTATATAGATTTAAAAATCTTTTTTTTACTTGGTATTAGAATAAACTAATTAAACCACTCCTTGGTCTAACATAGCATCTGCTAATTTTACAAAACCAGCAATGTTAGCTCCTTGAACATAATCAATAGAACCATCATCACGTGTTCCATATTTTACACAAGAGGCGTGAATATCACTCATAATTTGATGTAATTTAGCATCTACTTCTTCACGTGTCCAGTTGTAACGTAATGAGTTTTGACTCATTTCTAAACCAGAAACTGCAACACCACCAGCATTTGAAGCTTTACCTGGTGCGTATAAGATTTTTGCATTTTGGTAAACTTCTATTGCGCCAGGAGTAGAAGGCATATTGGCACCTTCAGCAATACACATAACACCATTAGCTATTAAAGTTTTAGCTTCTGCTTCATTTACTTCGTTTTGAGTAGCACATGGTAGTGCAATATCAACTTTAGCACCCCAAGGACGTTCTCCTTTAATATATTTTGCATTAGGATATTCACTTACATAATCAGAAATACGTCCACGTTGAACATTTTTAAGATCCATTACATAAGCTAATTTATCCGTATCGATACCATCTGCATCATAAATATATCCACCTGAATCAGATAAAGTAACTACTTTACCTCCTAATTCAATTACTTTTTCAGTAGCATATTGTGCTACATTACCTGAACCAGAAATAGAAACTGTTTTTCCTTTAAAAGAATCACCTTTAGTTTCTAACATGTGTTGTGCAAAATATACTGTTCCGTAACCTGTAGCTTCCGGACGAATTAAAGAACCTCCATAAGACATTCCTTTACCGGTTAATACACCTACAAATTCATTACGTAATTTTTTATACTGACCAAATAAGAAACCTATTTCACGACCACCAACTCCAATATCACCTGCAGGGATATCTGTATTAGCACCTATATGACGGAAAAGCTCACTCATAAAAGATTGTGTAAAACGCATCACTTCGATATCTGATTTTCCTTTAGGATCAAAATCTGAACCACCTTTTCCACCACCCATTGGTAATGTTGTTAAGGAATTTTTAAAAACTTGTTCAAAACCTAAGAATTTTAAGATTGATAAGTTTACAGAAGGGTGAAAACGTAAACCACCTTTGTATGGTCCAATTGCTGAATTAAACTCAACTCTAAAACCTCTGTTTACTTGTGTTTTTCCTTGATCATCGACCCAAGGCACACGAAACATAAGAACGCGTTCTGGTTCAACCATTCTCTCTAAAAGCATTTTACCTTTGTAGGCAGTATTTTCTTCGATAAAAGGAATAATAGCCTCAGCTACTTCTTGTACCGCTTGAATAAATTCAGGTTCGTTTGAATTACGCTTTTTAGCATACTCCATAAAAGCATTAATTTTTGATTCCATATAATAATAAGATTTGTGTTATTTAATTACACAAATATACGCTAAAAGTAATTGAAAAAAAAAACTGATTAATGTCAGTATTTTAATAGCTAATCTGTTTATCTCAAACGTTTGAAACAAAGGAAATGTGTATTCTTATCCTACTTAGCTTTATGGAATGAAAAATGCTCAATTTATTATATAGTTTTGTGCTTTGTCTCAATTGAAATCTAAACTAGATTCTATCAATGTATTGCAAAGACTAGGCTTAATTCAATGGATAAAATAGTGACTCAATCGAACATTATTTGGTAAATAAAGGAATCTGAAATCCCATAGTTTAGATTGATATAAGAAATACTTTTTTAAGTATCTTTACAACATGCAATTCACAGACACATATTTCATGCAACAAGCACTCATAGAAGCAGAAAAAGCTTATGCTAAAAACGAGGTGCCTGTTGGAGCAGTAATCGTATTAAATAATATCATTATTGCTCGCGCCCACAATTTAACCGAAACCTTAACCGATGTTACGGCTCATGCCGAAATGCAAGCTTTTACCTCTGCATCTGATTATTTAGGAGGCAAATATTTACAAGATTGCACACTCTATGTTACTTTAGAACCCTGCCAAATGTGTGCTGGTGCTTCGTATTGGACACAAATTGGTAAAGTAGTATTTGGAGCAGCAGATACAAAACGTGGCTATCAATATTACAAAACCACTTTACATCCAAAAACTAAAGTAATCGGTGGTGTTTTAGAAAAAGAATGTGCCACAATTTTGAGTAAGTTCTTTATAGAAAAACGTAGCTTAAATTAACGTTATTCTGAGCAGTGCGAAGAATTTGTAGGTTATTACTATCTAATAAAACTATAAAAATCTTAAAGTGAAGTAGCCTAGACTACTTTTGGAATTTAACAGAACCATCTCTGTTAACCTCTTTTTTTCTCTGTGAATCTCTGTGCAACAGCCTTATTCAAGGAATACTTAGAAGTTTTAATTTTTTAATGACCTCTGTGAATCTCCGTGCTTTCTCCGTGAACCTCTGTGTAACAACTTTTTTTTTATCTAATACCTTCAAATTACATAACTTTACATACCTAATTATAGATAGCACCACATGAATAAAATAGCCTTAATTACTGGAGCCACTTCAGGAATCGGTAAAGCAACAGCCATTCTTTTTGCAGAAAGCAAATTTAATCTCATCCTTACAGGCAGAAGGTCAGAGCGATTGGAACAAGTAGCCAAAGAAATTCAAGAAAAATATAAAGTCGAAGTACTGTCCTTAACTTTTGATGTTAGAAACTATGATGAAGTCAAACAAAATTTAGGAAATCTCCCTAAAAAATGGCAGAATATAGATGTCTTAATAAACAATGCTGGTTTAGCAGTAGGAACAAGTACTATTGATAAAGGAGAATTAGATGATTGGAATCGAATGATTGACACTAACGTCAAGGGTTTGTTACATGTTTCTAAAGTAATTATACCGCTACTAATTTCTCAAAAAAAAGGTCATATCATTAACTTATCTTCTATTGCAGGAAAAGAAGTCTACTTAAATGGAAATGTGTATTGTGCCTCAAAACACGCAGCAGATGCCTTATCAAAAGCCATGCGAATCGATTTATTACCACATAATATCAAAGTGACAAACATCGCCCCAGGAATGGTTGAAACAGAGTTTTCGGTAGTTCGTTATAAAGGAGACCAACAACAAGCAGATGAAGTCTATCAAAACATGAAACCTTTGCTTGCAAAAGACATCGCCGAAGTAATCTTATTTGCGGTTCAACGTCCAGCTCATGTAACTTTAAATGATATTGTGATTATGCCAACTGCACAAGCCAATACATCACATCTTAAAAGAGATTAGTTTTTTCTAATAAAGAAGTCTCTGTGAATCTCTGTGCATTTCTCTGTGAAACTCTGTGCAACAACTATTCATTAGGTCAGACATTGCTTTATTATGGAGCGTTTTCTAATATTCTTTGCGCCTTTGCGCCTTTGCGGTTAATCATTTTTTTACATTTGCAGAAAATAAATAAGATTTGAGCCTAAAAGCGATATCTAAAAAGTATGAGGAGTCGGAGTTAATAGTCCAAATCATACAACACATTCAAGCAGAAAAACAACAAATTAGAATTCCTAATTTGGCTGGATCTGCTTTGTCTTTTTGTATCACATCAGCTTTTAAAAAAGCAGAAAAGCCCTTCTTATTAGTCTTTACAGATAAAGAAGAAGCGGCTTATTACCTAAATGATTTAGAACAATTAATTGGAGAGCAAAACTTATTGTTTTTTCCGGGTTCATATCGTCGACCGTATCAAATCGAGGAAACAGATAATGCCAATATTTTACTGAGAACAGAGGTTTTAAACAGAATAAATTCTCGTAGAAAACCAGCCATTATTGTCACCTATCCTGATGCGCTTTTTGAACAAGTTATTACAAAATCTGAATTAGAAAGTAATACGCTAAAAGTTAATAATGGGGATAAATTATCCTTAGATTTTGTCAACGAGGTATTATTCGAATACCAGTTTCAAAAAGTAGATTTTGTCTCTGAACCAGGTGAGTTTGCAGTACGTGGTGGAATTATTGACGTGTTTTCGTATAGTAACGAAGAGCCTTATCGTATCGAGTTTTTTGGAGATGAAATAGATAGTATTCGTACCTTTGATATAGCCTCTCAATTGTCTTTAGATAAAGTGAGTCGTATTAGTATCATGCCTAATGTAGCCAATAAACAGTTACAAGAAAAGCGTCAGAGTTTTCTACAATATATTGGGCAAAAAACATTGGTTTGGACCAAAAATGAAGCACTATTGTTTCAAAGAATGGACAAGCTTTTTGATAAGGCAGTTTTGGCTTTTAAGGATTTAGATTCTCCAATTCAACGTGGTGAACCATCCGATTTGTTTATAAATGGTATTCGTGTTAAAGAGGAATTAGTAAAACGTCAAAGAATCCAAATTGCTAGTTCTGAAGCAAAAGAGCAACCAATAATTAATTGGAAAACACAACCACAACCCGCTTTTAACAAGCAGTTTGAGTTATTAATAAAAAACTTTCAAGAGAATACCGAAAAAGGATTTGCGAACTACCTTTTTTGCGACAATAAAAAACAAGCCCAACGTTTTCATGATATTTTTGAAGAAATAGATCAAGAAATACATTATAAAACATTGGTTTTTCCGTTATATCAAGGCTTTATTGATCCGCAGCTAAAATTAGCTTGTTATACCGACCATCAAATTTTTGGTCGCTATCATAAATTCAGATTAAAAACAGGTTTTAAAAAGAAACAGGCAATTACTCTTAAAGAGTTAACCAACCTAGAGATTGGTGATTATGTTACGCATATTGATCATGGAATTGGAAAATTTGGCGGATTACAAAAAATTGATGTTGAAGGCAAAAATCAGGAAGCCATTAAACTGGTTTATGGAGATAGAGATATTCTATATATCAGTATACATTCCTTACATAAAATTACAAAGTATAACGGTAAAGATGGAACAGCACCTAAGGTGTATAAATTGGGCTCTGGAGCTTGGAAAAAACTCAAGCAAAAAACCAAAGCAAGAGTTAAAGAGATTGCTTATGATTTAATACAGTTATACGCCAAAAGAAAGATGCAAAAAGGGCATCAGTATAATCAGGATAGTTTTATGCAACATGAGTTGGAGGCGAGTTTTATGTATGAAGATACACCCGATCAGTTCTCTGCTACACAAGATATCAAAAATGATATGGAAAGCGAGCAACCCATGGATCGTTTGATTTGTGGAGATGTTGGTTTTGGTAAAACAGAAGTGGCAATTCGTGCAGCATTTAAAGCAGTTGATAATGGTATGCAAGTTGCCATTTTGGTACCAACAACTATCTTAGCTTTTCAACATTTTAGAAGTTTTCAAGAACGTTTAAAAGATTTTCCCGTTACGGTAGATTATTTAAACAGATTTAGAACAACAAAGCAACGAAAAGTAGTTTTGGAAGGTCTAGAAAATGGTAGTTTAGATATTGTTATCGGGACACATCAGTTAGTGAACAAAAAAGTAAAATTCAAAAATTTAGGATTATTAATTGTTGATGAAGAGCAAAAGTTTGGTGTAAGTATCAAAGACAAATTAAAGTTGATAAAAGAGAATGTAGACACATTGACCTTAACAGCAACTCCTATTCCTAGAACCTTACAGTTTTCATTGATGGCAGCACGTGATTTATCACTAATAAATACGCCGCCACCCAACAGACATCCAATAGATACACAAGTTATTCGTTTTAACGAAGAGATTATTCGGGATGCTTTGCAGTATGAGATTTCGCGAGGCGGACAAGTCTTTTTTATTAATAATCGTATTGAAAACATCAAGGAAGTTGCCGGTCTATTACAGCGTTTGCTACCTGATGCCAAAATTGGGATTGGTCACGGACAAATGGAAGGTAGAAAGTTAGAACAACTCATGTTGTCTTTTATCAATAACGAATTTGATATTTTGGTTTCTACTACGATTGTTGAAAATGGTCTAGATGTACCTAATGCCAATACTATTTTTATTAATAATGCTAATAATTTTGGCTTATCTGATTTACATCAGATGCGTGGTCGAGTAGGACGATCCAATAAAAAAGCCTTTTGTTATCTTATCACGCCACCTTATGAAGTAATGACTCCTGAAGCTCGAAAACGAATAGAAGCTATCCAACTTTTCTCTGACTTGGGAAGTGGATTTAATATTGCTATGAAAGATTTAGAAATTCGTGGAGCAGGAGATTTATTAGGAGGTGAACAAAGTGGTTTTATCAATGATATCGGTTTTGAGACCTATCAAAAAATTCTCAATGAAGCCATCGATGAATTAAAAGAAACAGAATTTAAATCGGTCTTTAATGAAACAGAAACTACCGATAAAAAGTTTGTTAAAGAAATTCAAATAGATACCGATTTAGAATTATTAATACCAGATGATTATATTAGTATCATATCAGAACGACTTAATTTATATACCGAGTTGAGTAGTATTGATACGTTAGAAAAGCTACAAAAATTTGAATTTGATTTAATAGATCGTTTTGGAGAACTGCCAATACAAGTAGTTGATTTACTGTTAAGTGTACAGCTCAAATGGCAAGCTCAAAAATTAGGAATAGAAAAAATTGTATTAAAAAAACAAACACTTATCGGCTATTTTATTTCTGATCAGCAATCGGCTTATTATAATTCACCTATTTTTCATCAGATGTTGCGTTATGTTCAAATGAATCCGAATTTGTGTACGATTAAAGAAAAACAGACACCAAAAGGATTACGTTTATTGATACGTTTTGATAAAGTGCAAACGGTAGAACGTGCTTTAGAAGTTTTAAAAAGAATAGTTTAAAACCATTATTTCTTACTTCTCCAATACTGAGGTGGTGTTACCGTAGTTTTTTGATTCCAATAGTCTTGAGTGACTATATGACCATCTGGTGTTCTTAGACGGCGTTCAAAAATATATACGGTTGGGTTAAAAATCATATCTGTTACACCAACTGTATACAATTGAGGTTCTTCTTCACTTTTACGTTTTTCCTCATTAATGATAACCTCAAAACCATTATGCTCTAGTAAAGCTTGTAAAAAGTCTTTTCGAACTGCTTCTATCTTTTTTTCAATAAAAGTGACTCTTGTTTCGTCTATTGCTCCGAATTGGTGTTTTCCTTGTAATGCCATGATTTAATATTTTCTCTTGTAATCTCTCGCAAAGACGCTAAGACGCTAAGCTGAATGAATTATTTACTCTTGTTTTACTATAAATTGTTTACTATTCTAGTTATACCATTTTTTATTAATGGAACATTAAAATTGATTAACAAACCCAATTTTAAATTTGTTAGTTTTAAATAGGTCAATACCTGTTTTGGATGCACTGCTGCTATTTGTTCAACGGATTTTAATTCAACTACAACTTTACTTTGAACTATTAAATCAGCTCTAAAACCTAAGTTCATTTTTCTATTATTCCAATAAACGGGTATTCCCTTTTGTCTTTCTACTTCTAATCCTTTATTAAGTAATTCAACATGTAAAATCTCCTCATATACTGACTCTAAAAGTCCTGGTCCCATCTCAACGTGAATTTTATAGCACGTATTTACTATTATCTTAGCGATTTCATTTTCATTCATTTTTTTAATTATTTTCTCCCAAAGCTACTAAGACGTAAAGCTTGGGAAATTATTTCCTTTTAAATTTTCTCTTGCAAAGAAAAAATGTCAAGCTATATGTTTTATTCTGTTTTATTTTATATCTCTTATAGGTGTCAATCTTAGCGCCTTTGCGTCTTTGCGTGAAACTTTATAAAACACTTGCACTCAACTCTACAATATAATTATATAACGGACTGTATAATCCTAATACTAATATCCCAAGAACAGCTAATACCAAACCAGTTCGCATCATTGACTTGCTTTTAAAATAAGGTATGGCGTCATCGCTCTTACGTAAAAACATATTTCGTACAGGTAATAAATAATAGTAAAGTGAAATGGTTACATTAACAACTGCTAGAAATACAAGTAAGTATTCTTTTACTGAAGCTGCAGCCATGTATAAAAAGAACTTTCCGAAAAAACCTGCTAATGGCGGAATACCTGCTAGTGAAAACAAAGCTAATAATAAGGCTAAAGCTAACTTTGGATTCGTTCTATACAAACCTGTATAATCATCCATATTTTCTTTTCCTGTTTCTGATGAAATAGCTTGAACCACACCAAATGCTCCTAAATTAGAGAACACATAAACTAACAAGAAAAAGACAACTGTTGCTACTCCTAAATTACCACCGTGAATAATTCCCATTAACATGAATCCTGCTTGTGCAATGGATGAATAAGCTAAAAAACGTTTCATGTTTTGTTGACGTAAAGCAAACAAGTTACCTACAAACATCGTCAAAATAGCTACTATATACACTACATTTTTCCAAACATCTGTCAGTGCTGGTAAAACGGTAAATAGAATACTCATCAATACAAATACTGCCGCTCCCTTAGATATTACAGACAAATAAGATGTAATACCAATTGGTGCTCCTTCGTAAACATCTGCTGTCCAAAAGTGGAAAGGGGCTAACGAAATTTTAAAGGCAACTCCTGAGAAGAAAAATACCATTCCTAAAATAGCCAAATTAGAAGTCTGTAAATTTGCTGCTATTTCCTCAAAGAAAATAGAACCTCCAGTTGCATATAGCATACTAATGCCAAATAGAGAAACTGCAGATGCTAAAGCTGCAGATAAGATTAACTTAATGGCTGCTTCTGTTGATTTTTCACTAAACGAATTATATGCCACCAAAGCGACTAAAGGTAAAGTTGACAATTCTAATCCGATATAAAACATTAAGAAATCTCCCGATGAAATCATATAATTCATCCCTAATAATGATGAAAATAATAGGATAAAAAATTCGGGGATTTTATTGTATTCTGCTACTTTATCACGTAACCAATCTGCTGATTGCAATAGGATAATTAAGACTCCAATGTTTAATACATTCTTAAAGAAATGAATCAATCCTGTAGTACGAAAAGAACCACCAAATAATTCACCTGTTTCTGCAGGGAAAAATCCAATTATAGTATGAATTAAAAATAAGCCAATAGCTATATTTATTAATCTTTTTTTTTGTGAAGGTTTCGTAGCTACTTCTAAAACTAACATTGCTAAAATCAATACTAATAGTATGATTTCGTGGCGCATTAATAAAAAACTAGTTATATTCATCTTTTATGTTTTATTGTCCTTTACTCATTTCTGATATTTTGTTAAAGACAACTATTTAATTACATTAATGTTTCAATTCCTCTTATAAAGGGTTTTATACTATCTAGTATCATATTGCTCAACCAAAGTGGAGCAACTCCAATTCCTACCACAGGAATCAATAACATATATATTCCTACTCGTTCAAACCATGTAGCATCTTTTAAACTGTGATATTCCTCATTACGTACTGGTCCCATCAACATCATTCCAACCACACGTAAGATATAAACCGCGGTCACTACAATTGACGATACGACTAGAATGCTCATCACTCTATGAAATGTATCTGTATGTTGGAATGCACCTGCAAATATGTTCATCTCTGCAACAAATCCACTCATTCCTGGCAAACCTAATGAAGCTAATCCTGCCACTACATAAATCATTGATATAAAAGGAATTACTTTAAGCAATCCGCCCATTTTGGTTGCATCTCTTGTATGTGTTCTGCCGTATATCATTCCAATTAAGGCAAAGAAAAGTGCTGTCATAAACCCATGTGAAAGGGATTGTAGAATCGCTCCTGTCCAAGCTGTTTTATTCAACATTAATAAGGCAAAGATTACCATTCCCAAGTGACTCACTGAAGAATAGGCATTGATATATTTTAAATCTGTTTGCTTTATGGCAGCTAATGCTCCGTAAATTACACCAATAACAGATAAGACTATAAAGAATGTTGACCAATAATTTGTTCCTTCAGGAAGTAAATACATAGCAACACGAAAAATACCGTAACCACCTAATTTCATTAAAACTCCTGCGTGCAGCATAGATACTGCTGTTGGTGCTGAGGCATGACCATCAGGTGACCAAGTATGAAATGGAAATAAAGCTCCAATTACGGCAAAACCAATAAAGGTTAATGGGAAAAATAATTTTTGAGCTGCAAATGGGATATTTACTTGTGCTATTTCTAGAATATTAAAAGTTAAATCACCTCCACCAGCAGTAGAATTATAATAGATTCCTAAGATTCCAACTAGTAATAGTGCTGAGGCACCCATCAACATTAAGGTTAATTTCATTGCTGCATATTCACGTGGTCCACTTCCCCAAATTCCTATTAAAAGATACATCGGTATAACGGCTATTTCGTAAAACACAAACATGGTAAATAGATCTAAAGAAATAAAGAATCCATAAACACCTGTTGCTAAAATTACTAATGTGATAAAGAACTCCTTAGGCATATCATCGATCATCCAAGAAATAAAAACACCTGCTAAAACCACAGTTGCTGTTAAAATAATCATCAATACCGAAATACCATCTACACCAATCGCATAATGAATATTAAAAGATTCAAACCACATCATGTCTTGTTTAAAGACCATGATATCTGTGTTTACTGCTCGTTCTCTAAAATAGGCAAAAATCAAATTGATTGCCATTCCAAACTCGATTAACATCCCAATCATGGTGGTCATGCGAGCTTGCTTTAAGTCTTTTGTAAACATTAAAGCAATTGCCGTTAATACGGGAACTACTACAAAAAGCGTTAATATATCCATGTTTATTTAAATTCCAAATTCCAAATTCCAAATCTCAAATAAATTCCAAATTCCAAAAATCAAATTTTGAAATTTATTTTATTGGCGTTTGTTCTTTATATTTATACTTATTTTTAAAATTCCAAATTCTACTTCGTTCTGTTTTTGGAATTTGTTTATTGTTATTTGTGCTTTTTTAAAGCATGTACATTACTATTAATACCAAAATAAATACACCGCCAGCAAAAGCAAAAGCATAGTCTTGTATTTTACCAGATTGCACTCCTTTTATTAATTTAGAAACATCTACTGTTTTGTTTCCTATTCCTTCCATTGTAGCATCAACTACCTTTTTGTCAAACCAAGCGAAAGGAGTTGAAATGCATTTAAAAATTATTTTGTGTGTGATGAATAAATAAACTTCATCAATATAGAACTTGTTAAAAGTCCATTTATAAAATCTACCAAATGCGGCACTAATTTTTGCAGGATAGTCTGTTGGTTTTTTATAGAAGAACCAAGCAATTGCAATACCTAATAATCCTGTTGCGATGGCAATCGCTGCCATATCCCAATGAATTGCACCCAAGTTTGAGAATAAACCTATATGTCCGTGTATAGCTTCCCGATCGGCAGTTACCCATTCACTGAATGGTAAATAACCTGATGCGATACTCATAAATGCTAAGAACATCAAAGGAATTGTCATAGACCAAGGAGATTCGTGTGGTGTATGTTCGTATGCTGTTTTCTTACCCCAAAATATACCAAAGTATAATCTGAACATATAGAAAGCCGTAAGCCCTGCTACAAATAAAGTAATAAAATAGATAGGTTTATTGTGTTCAAAAGCGGCAACTAATATTTCATCTTTACTAAAGAAACCAGCTGTAAGCGGGAATCCTGAGATCGATAAAGCGGCAATTAAAAAAGTGATATTAGTAATGGGTAAATACTTGCGCAAACCACCCATGTCTTTTAAATAATTACTGTGCACGGCATGAATTACCGAACCAGCAGCTAAGAATAATAAGGCTTTAAACATAGCGTGTGAAAACAAGTGCCACATAGATGCCATATAGCCTAAACCTTCGTGTCCATCGTATTCTGAAACTCCTAATGCTAACATCATATAGCCAATTTGCGACATGGTTGAGAATGCTAAAACGCGTTTTATATCTGTTTGTGTCAATGCAATAATTGCTGCAATTAATGAGGATATTGCGCCTACCCATGCTACTACATGAAGTGCAAAACCATCATCAAAGAAATGGAACATTGGAAACATTCTAGCTACCAAATATACACCAGCTACAACCATTGTTGCTGCATGAATTAATGCAGAAACAGGTGTTGGTCCTTCCATGGCATCTGGTAACCAAATGTGTAGTGGAAACATCGCCGATTTACCAGCACCTCCCATAAACATTAATATTAAAGCAGTAGTAATTACTGATATGCCCATGAATTTTTGTGGTGCATTTTCTAATATGATATTAAAGCCTTCTGGATTGTTTAATTCCATAAAATCATACGAACCACCATAATATCCCATCAATAAAATACCAATTAGGAAACCTAAATCAGCAAAACGGGTTACTATAAATGCTTTTTTTGCTGCAGCTACAGCAGATGGTTTTTCATAATAATAGCCAATCAACAAGAAGGATGAAACTCCAACTAATTCCCAAAAAACATAAATTTGGAAAAGGTTAGTCGCTACTACCAATCCCATCATAGCAAAGGTAAACAACGACAAGAAAGCAAAGAATTTAGTATAGCCTCTATCACCTTTCATATAGCCTCTACTATATATATGTACCATTAATGAAATGGTAGAAACCACCACCATCATCATAATAGAAATAGGGTCTAATAAAATACCCATATCAATAGCCAGAAACCTTTCTGGAAGATCCTCCGTTTTTGGTAATATATAATTCATCCAATTCATCTTAAAACCAAAGAATGTTTGGAATTTACCAGCTACTTTAGGAATGTTAAAGAAGTATTGATAAGCAGTATAATATGACATTCCTGCAACGGCAGTCAAGCCTGCCACACCAATCCAACCCGAAACGGCAGGTTTAATCTTGTTATAGAAAAACCCGAGCAATAAAAACATTGCTATTGGAATAATCAGAATAAAAATTGTATAACTAAAATCCATTTCTTACTATTTTAATACTTCATTGTTTCTGTTTCACTGATATCTACCGAAGTTTTAAGGCGGTATAAATTGATAATTATCGAAATGGCTAAGGCTGTTTCAGCTGCAGCCACTGCAATAATAAATATCGAAAAATATACTCCTTGTAATACATCTGGATACAAGTACTTGTTAATTACCACAAAGTTGATAACTGATGTGTTTAACAACAACTCAATTGCCATCAACATGGTGATTAAATTTTTTCTAGTTAAAAACCCATATAATCCTATAAAGAACAATAGTGTTGTTAGGGTTAGTAGTTCGTATATGCTTACGTTTTCAATCATTTCTTTTAGTTTATAAAGTTAAAAAGTATAAAGTCGAAGGTTTTTAAAGTTGAAAGTTTGTCATGTTTAACTTTCTACTTTTAACTTTACGAACTTTTAACTTCTTTCTTCTGTCCTTTTGCGATTATTATTGCTCCAATCATTGCTGCTAATAAGAGTATACTTATTACCTCAAATGGTAAAATGAATCCACCTTCTCCCGTTCCTAAAAGTCCCCGCCCAATATCTTTAACATCAAAAGCTTTTGTTGCTTCAACTACTTTAAATTCATGTGAATAAATCGTAAATAGTGTGATTCCTAATCCGAGTAGACTGAAAGCTGCCATACCTATTTTTCTACCTGTAGAAGGTTCTTCTAATTTACCTTCTATTTGATGTACTAATAAGACCGCAAAAATAAACAGGATGATTATACCACCTGCGTAGACTGCCATTTGTACTGCTCCTAAGAAATTGTATTCCATCATAAAGTAGATCGCTGCTATTGCTAACAATGACATCAATAGATAAATTACCGCTCGTAAAATCTTTCTACTGGTTACAGATGCAATTGCCATTACAACAATAATTATTGCAAAAATGTAAAATATAACTTGTTCCATATTATTCTATTACGTCAGATCTAACTTTAGATCCTGGTTTGTTTAATACTTTTGTTAACTGTGAACGGTCGGTAACCGAATGTTCAAAACCTTGTCCCCATACGATTGCACCAGTAGGACATGCCTCGATACATTGACTACACATAGTACACATTGAAAGATGATAGATGTGTTTGTCAATTGTTTTCTTTTTCTTCCCTGTTTCTTCATTCAAAACTCTATCCCATACAATTTCTATGGTTCCATTCGGACAAGCAATTTCACAAGCTTGACATCCTGTACAAGCGTGCTCATTATTCTCATCATGTGGCATGATGACTTCTCCTTTAAAGCGATCAAAAATTTGAGGTCTTTCTTCGGGATATTGTACTGTGACAATTTCCTTACGTGCATGTATAAAATACTTGTGCGTAACTTTAAAACCATTAATTAGGGTTTTGAACCCTTTATATATATCTGAAAAATATGACATATTCTTTTCTTTATTGTCTTGTTAAAATGGCCAAGGAAGTGTGAAACCTGCCCAAACTACAATCGCCATTAATACGATATTCATTAAACTTAATGGTAGTAAATATTTCCATTCTAGTGTTAATACTTGATCTATACGTAAACGTGGATAAGTCCATCTAAAGAACATCATCAAAACGATAATCATTCCTACTTTTAGGATAAACCAAACTGGTTGTAAAAACCATATATTGTCAAACAAATCAAATGGTGCTAACCAACCTCCAAAAAATACCGTAACTGCTATAGCCGCTATGATAAACATATTGATAAATTCTGCTAAGAAAAAGTAGGCAAATTTCATTCCTGAATACTCTGTATGATATCCTGCACCTAATTCTGACTCCGCTTCAATTAAATCAAAAGGTGCTCTGTTAGTTTCTGCTGTTCCAGCTATCATGTAAATCATAAAAGTAATAATTGCAGGTATATGACCTTGATAAATCAACCAACCTCCTGTACGTTGTACTTCGATAATTTCTGATAATTGTAAGGAACCTGTTAATAAAACCATTGTTAGCAATGATAAACCAACAGATAATTCATAACTAATAATCTGTACACCAGAACGCATGGCGCCAATTAATGCAAATTTATTGTTACTTGCCCAACCTCCTAATAAGATACCAATTACACCAACCGATGATACAGCAGTTAAAAAGAATAATCCTATGTTGATATCAAAAGCATGAATGCCTTTTGAAAATGCAAAAACAGAAAGTGAAATTAATGCTGCTACTATAGGAAAATAAGGTGCTAAGTTGTATAAAAACTTATCGGCTTTTACAGTTCCTGTTAATTCTTTTGAAACTAATTTTATGGCATCACCAATAGTTTGAAAAAGACCCCATGGTCCCACACGGTTTGGTCCAATTCTGAGTTGAATCCATGCGGCAACTTTTCTTTCCATTAATACAAGATAGAGTCCTGCTACTGCAAAAAAGGCTAAATATAAAATAGCGACTATTGTCCAGCCCGCAGCATCTCCCCATAATCCCCAACCTAAGTCATCGGAGAATAAAGTTATTAATTTGTCAATGTAAGTTTTATTATCCATATAGCTTTTCTATAATTCAAATTATCTA
>JAOZLL010000175.1 GCA_029934835.1 Flavobacteriaceae bacterium
CCGTTTTTCAATGAAAATCCTGCAAGGTTTATAATCTTGTGGGATTTTTTTTGCCAACGCTAAAGGCTTACCTCATTCATGACCTAACAATTTGCTGAAATACAAATTGCCAGTACATTCATGTCGCCTACGATTAGCACATAACCAAACACTCATTCACTTCAATCAGAAATACCCTGCTACATTCATTTGTAGTAATGTATTCGTAGTTACCATATTTCTTGGGGGACTCTGAAACCATGAATAGTATACAAAAATATAGAATCATTCAATTATAGTTAGGAATCTCATATTATGGAAATTTCACATATGCGATACATATTTGGGGTGAGTTTTAGTTTAAATCATTTGCTTTCAGGCATATAACGCACTCTGACCATTTTAGTAATTTCCATTACGTTTCAGGGCGGTGCGGGGTCTATCGACGATAAAAGAGGGAAATTCCCTCTTTTCAACACCCATTTTTACTGATAATCAGCCTTTTAAGATAATTTTTTTGATATGACTTGTCAATAATAATTATGGAGTGGTAATTTCTTTAATAGAGTAACTACTCAATAAGTAAAGTAATTACTTTACTTTTGCCAAACAATTTTATACTTTTACAAAACATTAGGATAAAATAAAATGGCTACTGTTAAATTAAATTATTCGGGAAAACTGGAAAATATAAAAGGTGATGAGCTGCATGTTAGTTTAAACCTTGTTCAGTTTAATGATGATGGTGTTGAAGTGTTGTACGCTCCAGCATTAGAAGTATATGGATATGGTAACGATTTTAAGGAGGCTCAAAAATCATTAGATGTTTGTCTTAGAGAGTTTATTAACTACACCATTAACAAAGGCACTTTTGAAAGTGAGCTTGAGAGATTAGGTTGGAAAATTAAAGGTAGTAAATCCAAAAGAAAATACACTACACCAACTTTTTCAGATTTGCTAATAAATAATAATAGGCTTGTTGAGATTGTGAACACTAAGGATTTTCGTACACACACAACAACTATGCCTCTAGCAATGGCATAACATGAATACTTACAAAGCGAGTAATGTTCCACTAAAAGATTTTATTAAGTTCCTTGAGCATATGGGAGCAAAAAAAATACGTACTACTGGTGGTCATTATATTTTTTCGCATAGAGATTTAAAAAGACCAATACCTATTCAAACACATATTGATCCAGTTCCAAAGTTTATTGTACTAGAGGTGATTAATTATTTTGGTATATCTTCAAAAGATATGTGGGAAATAATAAAACCACCTAAAGGCACCACAAAAAGAGCTCCAGGCCCTGCACGAAAAGGCAAAAGAGCAATTAAAAAAAACAAGTAATTACTTTACTTAATCCCATTTCTTCATTTCCTTAGTTAGCAAACTCAATTGAAACTTCATATAAATCATAGTCGTTCTAATATTGGTATGACCTAATATTTTACTTACTACTTGTATCGGTATACCATTCTCTCCTGACAATGTTGCAAATGTATGCCGTGAACAATGATAACTGATGTGTTTGTTAATTTTAGCAGTTTCCATAATTTTTTTTAAGTGACGGTTTGTTGATTGATTTACCTGAACCTTGAAAACAAGTTGATCTTTGAACAATGCTTTAGGTATTAACTCCCTTGCCTTTTTTGTCAATGGAATCTTTACGGGAATTTTTGATTTTCCCCTATATGTTGATATGTATTTTTCTTTTTCTTCTTCTTTTATATCATAAAATTTTAACTTCTTAATATCCATATAAGAAAGTCCAGTATAACAACTAAAAAGAAAATATCTCAACACATCGGGTCTGTTACCTTTTAAACTATTTTCATAATACAAATCTTCTAGCCTGATTAATTCATCTGGAGTAAAAAATTCCCGGTGGCCCTGAATCTGCTTTAGCTTATATTTTTTTATTGGATTTTCTTTTATTATTCCCTAGTCAACAGCTCTGTTTAAAATACTTTTTATACACTTTATTGATTTGGTAACTGTGTTTTGATTATTCCCTTTTTTGTCCCCTTTGTTGCTCTTAATAAAACCTTCGTATGCGGTAATAAAATTCAAATCAATATCATTGAATGTTGCCTCCTTTTTAAACTCTCTTAGCTTAACTATTTGACTATTATACACCCTAATTGTATTGTGTGCAAGTTTACCTTTTAATAGATCTACTTGTTTAACATAGAAGTCGTAGAAAGAATCACTACCATAAGAACTATTATAAAAGTTTTGTTCAAACTTATCATGTGTAATTGGCTTATCCAATATACGAAAATCAAAAAGTATTTTTTTAGCTTTTATGATTGCCTGATCTAATAGAGTATTTTATTTTTGTAATCAGTATCTTTTTTTGATACAATACCTTTCTTGAAATGTAATGGGTTTACATATACATCTAAACGGTAATATTTTATTTTCCGTTTAATAGTTAACCTAATAAAAGTATTTCGTGTACCGTCATCACGGGTGTAGTCCTTTTGGACTATCTTAATGGTAGGATATGTATTTGACATAGCTTAAAAATTGGTAAACAATTAGTAAACATTTTGCCAAAAACATTGAAATAAGGAACTTCAATTATTAAACGTCAATTTGATTAATCAGCTTGTTATGAAACATTTGAAGTTAAATGTTTCATAACTTACTGGTTGTCAGTGGTGCCACCCGGGATCGAACCAGGGACACATGGATTTTCAGTCCATTGCTCTA
>JAOZLL010000176.1 GCA_029934835.1 Flavobacteriaceae bacterium
CCTGATATTTTATGTATTCAGGAATATGCTCCAAATGATAAATTAAGTTTTGATTATCCGTATAAACACATCGTATTTAGTCAAAATAGCAAACAATTTGGACATGCAATTTTTTCGAAATTTCCTTTTATTACTAAGGGTAGTTTTGATTTTGATAATACGGGTAATAACATTATCTATGCTGATCTTTTAGTTGAAAAAGATACCATTAGAGTCTATAATGTCCATTTAGAATCGTTGAAATTAGATCCTAAAATGGATGATTTCGGAAAAAAAGAAGCAATTAGATATAAAGATAGGATAAGTACAGCTTTTCAAGTGCAACAACACCAAGTAGAAAAATTTATTGCACATCAAAAATCAGTTTCTTACCCTATTATTGTAGCAGGAGATTTTAATAATACTGCCTATTCATGGGCATATCGAACTATTCTAAAAAACAGAAAAGATACTTATGTTGCGGCAGGAAAGGGATTTGATAAAACATTTGATTTTGCTTTTCCGATGCGTATCGATTTTATAATGATTGATAAAAATGTTACTATAAATCATTATAAGTCATATCGAGATAAGTATTCTGATCATTTCCCTATCGTAGCTAGAATTGATCGAAAATCACTGTTAGATAATTAAACTATAATAAAGTACTTTTGTAACTATTTAATACACGTCATTACAATGAAAAAACTCACACTATTATTTATAATATTCTTAAGTTTTGTACCAAATATAATTGGACAATCACAACAAAAACACTTAACACTTGATGATGCGGTTTTAGGTTATTATAAAGGCTTATATCCAAAAAGTTTACGTGCTTTACAGTGGGTTGAAAATAGTGATAGTTATGTTTATCTTGATGAAGGTAAATACCTTATAAAAGACAGCAATAATCAAATAGTTCAGACCATATCTTTAAGTGATTTTACTACTGTTTATCCTGATTTAAAACGAATTCCTCGAATTCAAAAGATTACAAAATCTGAATTAGTTTTTCAATCTGAAAATGCATTTAATACTTTTAATTATCAAACAAAAAGTAACAAGAAAACAGTAAGATACGATGAAGCTGCTCAAAATCAAGATTTTAAGTTTAATAGTCAAAATGTAGCCTATACAATTGACAACAATTTATTTATAGCAACACAGGAAAATTCTAAAATATTAGTTACCGATAATAAAGATGAAAATATAGTATCAGGTCAAGCAATACATAGATATGAATTTGGTATTTCTAAAGGAACTTTTTGGTCACCAAAAGGAAATTATTTAGCATTCTACCAAAAAGATGAAACCCATGTAACCAATTATCCTTTGGTAGATGTTACAACCTATCCTGCTACACTAACGAATAGTAAATACCCAATGGCAGGTCAAAAAAGTGAGCAAGCCAAAGTAGGTGTTTTTAATGTAGAATCTCAAAAATTAATCTATCTGAATATTGATACGACTGATGAACATTATTTGACAAATTTATCATGGTCACCAGATGAAAAATATGTTTTGTTAGCTGAAGTAAATAGAGAACAAAATCATCTATGGTTTACTATTTATGATGCTAAAACAGGAGAAAAACTTAAAACCTTATTCGAAGAAAAAAGCGATAAATGGGTAGAGCCAGAAACACCTGCACTATTTTTACCAAATTCAACATCCAACTTTTTATGGCTTAGTGAACGAGATGGCTTTATGAATGTTTATCAGTATGATTTAAATACTGATTCAACGAAACAAATTACAAATTTTAATTTTGTACTTACCAAAACACTAGGTTTCGATGCTAAAGGAAAACACCTGTTTATAGAAGCAACAGGAAACGATCCCAAAGGATTACAAGTTTTTAAAGTTAATTTATCAAATCAAAAAGTAACACAGATTACAAAAGATGGTGGAACCCACAGAACACAATTGAGTGATTCGGGAAACTATCTCATAGATAATTTTAGCAGTTTAGATACACCAAGAAAAATAGGGATAATTGATATTAATTCAAAATCAAAAGATTGTGAGATCTTATTAGAAGCCGAAAATTCATTACAAGATTACAGCATCGGAACAACAGAGTTTGTAAAACTAAAAGCTAATGATGGAACAGAATTAGAAGCAAGATTAATAAAACCAGCAAATTTTGATAAAACGAAAAAGTATCCAGTTTTAGTTTATGTATATGGTGGGCCACATGCACAGTTAGTAATAGATACATGGTTAGGAGGCGCCTCACTTTGGATGCATTATTTAGCGTCAGAAAAAGACTATTTGGTTTTTACAGTTGACAATAGAGGATCAGCTCATAGAGGTTTTGCTTTTGAAAGTAGCATTCATAGAAATCAAGGTGGTGTCGCAATGGAGGATCAAATAACAGGAGTCGAATACCTTAAATCATTAGACTATGTCGATAGTGATAGATTGGCAGTTCATGGTTGGAGTTATGGAGGTTTTATGACCATTTCTATGTTATTACGTCACCCAGAAGTATTTACAACGGGAGTTGCTGGCGGTCCAGTTACCGATTGGAAATATTACGAAGTCATGTACGGAGAACGTTATATGGATATGCCACAAGAAAATCCAGATGGATATGAAAATACACGTGTTCACAAGTACATCAAAGATTTACAAGGTGATTTGTTAATTATTCACGGTAGTATTGATGATACCGTTGTGCCACAACACAGTATGACATTATTAAAAGAA